>NZ_JAGQCR010000079.1:0-12262 GCF_024346295.1 Cyanobium sp. BA20m-14 | reverse complement strand
CCGGTGGCGTCAGCTCCCCGGTACGGGCGTTCAAGTCGGTCGGCGGCCAGCCGATCGTGTTCGACCGGGTCAAGGGCGCCTACGCCTGGGACGTGGACGGCAATCGCTACATCGATTACATCGGCAGCTGGGGCCCCGCCATCTGCGGCCATGCCCACCCCGAAGTGATCGCTGCCCTGCATGAGGCCGTTGACAAGGGCACCAGTTTCGGTGCCCCCTGTGCCCTCGAAAACACCCTCGCCGAGATGGTGATCGAAGCGGTGCCATCCGTTGAGATGGTGCGCTTCGTCAATTCCGGCACCGAGGCCTGCATGTCGGTGCTGCGCCTGATGCGGGCCTTCACCGGCCGCGAAAAGATCATCAAGTTTGAAGGCTGCTACCACGGCCACGCCGACATGTTTCTGGTGAAGGCAGGCTCCGGGGTGGCCACCCTGGGGCTGCCCGATTCCCCCGGCGTGCCCCGCAGCACCGCCGCCAGCACCCTTACCGCCCCCTACAACGACCTGGAGGCCGTCAAGCAACTCTTCGCCGAGAACCCGGGCGAAATTGCCGGGGTAATCCTCGAGCCGGTGGTGGGCAATGCCGGCTTCATCACGCCGGAGCCCGGTTTTCTCGAGGGCATCCGCGAGCTCACCAAGGACAACGGCGCCCTGCTGGTGTTCGATGAAGTCATGACCGGCTTCCGGATCAGCTACGGCGGAGCCCAGGCGAAATTCGGCATTCGCCCCGACCTCACCACCATGGGCAAGGTGATCGGTGGGGGCCTGCCAGTGGGGGCCTACGGCGGCCGGGCAGACATCATGGCCATGGTGGCCCCGGCCGGGCCCATGTATCAGGCCGGCACCCTCAGCGGCAACCCCCTGGCGATGACCGCCGGCATCAAGACCCTGCAGCTGCTCAAGCAGAGCGGCACCTATGAGCGGCTCGATGCCATCACCAAGCGGTTGGTAGGCGGCATCCTCGAGGCTGGCCGAGCCGCTGGCCTGCCGATCTGCGGCGGCTCGATCAGCGCCATGTTCGGCTTCTTCCTCTGCGAAGGACCGGTGCACAATTTCGAGGCGGCCAAGGCTGCCGACACGGTGCGCTTCGGCAAACTGCACCGGGCCATGCTCGAGCGCGGCATCTACCTGGCCCCAAGTGCCTTCGAGGCAGGCTTCACCTCCCTGGCCCACTCCGACGCCGACATCGACGCCACCATCGCGGCCTTTCGGGACAGCTTTGCGGCGGTGGCTTGAGCCCAGCCCCCATGAAGCGTCGACTTGCCTCCAGCCTGGCCGCCCTGCTCTCTGCTGCTACGGCACTCAGCTCCTGCCAGGGCTCAGACGATCAGGGGCCGGTCAATCTCAGCAAGGGGGTTCCCGTTGGAGCCGTATTGGCCCTCACCGGCAATGCCAACGTCTACGGCCAAGACCAAAAAATCGGCATCGAGCTCTCCCTGGCAGCCCTCAATGGCGCCGGCGGCGTTAACGGCAAACCCCTATTCCTAAACATCGAAGACGGGGGCAGTGCTGAGCCCAGTGCCAACGCTGCCTTCACCTTGCAGATCAACCGGGGCATGCTTGCCCTGATCGGCCCCACCCTCTCCCAGCAAGCATTTTCGGCCGATCCAATCGCCCAGCGGCGGGGCGTACCGGTGGTGGCTCCCTCGAATACCGCAACGGGCATTCCGGAGATCGGCCATTTCATTAGCCGGGTTTCAGCCCAGAGCTCGGTAATCGCGCCCCTCTCGATTGCCAAGGCCCTGCAACTCAACCCTGGCATCCGCCGGGCAGCGGTGTTTTACGCCCAAGACGACGCGTACAGCACCGCCGAGACGGTGATCTTCCAACAGGCCCTCACAGCCAAGGGACTCAAGCCAGTCACGGTGCAACGCACCCAGCTATACGACCAGGACTTCCAGAGCCAGATCTCCGCCGCCCTAAATCAGAAGCCCGATCTGGTGGTGCTATCACTGCAGGCCATGGATGGCGGCAACCTGATCCGCCAGCTGCGGGAGCTCGGCTACCGCGGCGCGATCGTAGTGGGCAACGGCATGAACACACCAAACATCTACCCGATCTGCCAGAGGTATTGCGATGGCATCTTGATCGCCCAGGCCTACAGCCCGGAGCTGCCCACGCCCGCCAACCGGCGCTTTACCGCCGCCTTCGCTGCAGCCCAAGCCCGCAATCCCAAGGTCAGCCCGATCCCACCCCAGCTCACCGCCCAGGCCTACACAGCCATGCAGGTGATCGGCGAAGCGCTCGCCCGCCTCGATCGCAGCAAACCGCTCAAGGGCCTCAACGTGAGCCAGGCGCGCCGGGCCTTGATGGATGAAATCCTCGGCGGCACCTACCAAACCCCCCTTGGTGAAATCCGCTTCACCCCCGAGGGCGAGGTGATCCAAAAGAACTTTTTTGTGGCCAAGGTGCGCATGAATCCAGATGGCAAGAGCGGTCGTTTTACCCTGCTGCCGTAATTCCATATCTATCCCTTGACCATTCCCCCCACCAGATCGGCCCCGTTCTACTTCACAGCTCTGGCACTTGGTCTTAGCGGGGCTTGCGCAATCCTGGCGGGCTGTCAACAGGCAAGTCGTCCTACTTCGAGTAACAAAACCCTAACGCTGGGCGCAGTGGTCGCTCTCACTGGCAATGCCAGCCTGATTGGCCAAGACCAGCGCGTCGGCTTGGAACTGGCCGAGAGCGAATTCGGTAGTCGCACCCCTGCCCTGAGCCTGCGACTGGAGGATGGTGGCTCCGACGAGCAGACCGCCACCACGGCCTTTCGGCGCTTGCTGCAGCAACCGGTGGTTGCCTTGATCGGCCCCTCCCTCTCCCAGCAGGCTTTCGCCGTGAATCCCATCGCCGATCGCGCCGGCGTTCCGGTGCTGGGGGCCTCCAACACGGCGATCGGCATTCCCGAGATCGGCCCCTTCGTCTCGCGAATCTCCGCCCCCGTGTCCAAGGTGGCGCCCCTGTCGATTCAGGCGGCCAAGCGCCTCAACCCCAAGCTGGAACGGGTGGCCGTCTTCTTCGCCCAAGACGATGCCTACAGCACCTCGGAAACCAAGATCTTCCAAAAGAGCATCCAGGGGCTGGGGCTGAAGCTGGTCACCGTGCAGCGCACCAGCACGGCTGACGTTGATTTTCAGAAGCCGATTGCCGACACGCTGCAGACAAAACCCGATCTGATCGTGATTTCAGCCCTACCCAATGATGGCGGGAACCTCGTGCGCCAGCTGCGGGAGATGGGATATGCAGGCCTGATTGCGGCGGGGAACGGCATGAATTCCCCGAATATCTATTCGGTATGCCAACGCTATTGCGACGGTCTGTTGATTGCCCAGGCCTACAGCCCTGAGGCCAAAACGGCCGTCAACCGTCGCTTTGTGCAGCTCTATCAAAAACGGCATGGAGACACGGCACCCCCCCAGTTCACTGCCCAGGCCTACGCCGCCATGCAGGTGATCCACGAGGCCCTGACCCGCCTCGACCGGCAAGAATCCCTCAGAAGTCAGAGCCGGAACCAGGCCCTGGCAACCATGCCCTTGCCCGAACTGCGCCGCGCCCTCAACACAATTCTGCTCCAGGGCACCTACGACACCCCCCTGGGTGAGATCCGATTCACGCCGGAAGGAGAAGTGATCCAGAAGGATTTCTACGTGGCCCGCGTGAAGATGGACGCCAAAGGCAAAACTGGGCGCTTTGCGCTGCTGCCCAACCCATCGCCTGCCACCCCCTAGACCCAGAGCGCATGGAAGCCCTGCTGCAACTGTTGTTTAACGGTCTCTCGGTTGGGGCGGTCTATGCCCTGTTTGCCCTGGGCTACACCCTGGTGTTCTCGGTGCTGGGCGTGATCAACTTCGCCCATGGAGCCATTTTCACCCTGGGGGCCTACTTCACCTATTTCCTGATCGGAGGCGCGGTGGGGGCCAATGGACTGATGGCCGGCCTGCAGCTCCCCTTTGCCCTGCCCTTCTGGCTGGCCCTACCACTGGCGGGCATAGCCGCCGCCGCCGTGGCCCTGGTGCTCGAACGCATCGCCTTCCGGCCCCTGCGCGACCGGGGCTCCGATCCCCTGCTGGCCCTGATCACCAGCCTGGGGGCCGGGGTGATTTTGGTGAACCTGATCCAGTTGCTGGTGGGAGCCGAGAGTTATTCGATCCCGGTTGAAACGCTCGAATCGCTCCCTGTGGCTCTGAGCATCGCCGGTGCCAAGGTGCGCACCGTGCAGGTGATGCTGCTGGCCATCGCCGGCCTGCTGCTGGCAGCCCTTTCGATCTGGATAGACGGCAGCCGCAGCGGCAAGGCGCTGCAAGCCGTTTCCGAAGACCCGATCACCGCCCAGCTGCTGGGGATCAACAGCGGCCGCATGATCCAGATCGCCTTCGGGATCAGTGGCTTCCTGGCCGGTGTGGCCGGGGGCCTGGTGGGGTTGAGCGTCAGCATCGCCGGGCCTTACTTCGGCATTGGCTACGGGCTCAAGGGCCTGGGGGTGCTGGTGCTGGGCGGGCTCGGCAGCGTGCCTGGCGCCGTGCTGGGCGGCTTGATCATTGGCCTGGCCGAGGCCTGCGTGCCGGCCGAACTATCGGGCTACAAAGATGCGGTCTCCTTTGGCTTCCTGTTCTTAGTTCTGTTGATCAGGCCCCAGGGTCTGCTGGGCCGCCCCCAGGCCAACAAGGTGTGATCAGCATGGACTCCGGCCTGCTCGAACAAATGCTGCTGGGGGCCCTGCTGGGCCTATCGGTGTACCTGCCCCTGCGCTGCGGCCAGCTCTCCCTCGCCACCCCGGGCTTCTTCGCCATTGGCGGCACGGTGGCAGCCCTGCTCTCGACGCGGCTGCCCGCCCTGGCCGGCAGCGGCAGCACCTACCCGATCACTTCAGTTTTGCTGGAGATGGCTCTAGCAGCCCTGCTCACCGGCGTGCTGGCCCTGGGCCTGGGCCGGGTGGTGCTGCGGCTGCGGGGCATCTACCTAGCCATCGCAACGATCGCCCTGGTTGAGATTCTGCGGGTTGTCACCCTCAACCTGGAATTCACCGGCGGAGCCCTGGGCATCTTCGGCATCCCCCAGCCATTTGATAGCGCCGCTGGCTACGCCGCCTTCACCCTGGCGCTGCTGGCGCTGATCTGCTGGCTATGCGACCGGCTCGAAAAGACCAGGCCTGGCCGGGCCATGGCCGCCATCCGCGACGACGAACTGGCCGCCGCCAGCCAGGGCATCAACACCGCCGACACCAAGCTGCTCGCCTTTGTGCTCAGCGCCCTGGTGGCGGGGATCACCGGTGTTGTGGCAGCCCACTTCCTCAATTCCTGGAACGCCAAACTGGGCAACTTCGACGCCAGCATCACCACCCTGGCTTTCGTGGTATTCGGCGGCTCGCGCACCTGGCTGGGGCCGGTGTTTGGCGGCCTGCTGCTCACCGCCTTACCGGAACTGCTGCGCCCGGTCGGCGACCTGCGCCTGATCGTCTTTGGTGCCGTGATTCTGGTCGGTCCCCTGTTCTTTCCCCAAGGCGTTATCACCCCGGAGCTGTTTAGGACGCTCAAGCGACTAATGCGGCGCCCACCCACCCCAGCAGCGCAGGGGGGAAAGCCATGAGCCTGCTTCAGGTTGAGGATGTGGGGGTGCGCTTCGGGGGCCTGCAGGCCTTGCAGGGTGTCGATCTAGAGGTGCAGCAGGGCGAGATTTTTGGCCTACTTGGCCCCAATGGTGCCGGCAAGACCACCCTGTTCAACGTGATCTCTGGCCTCACCGCCGCCAGCTGCGGCCGCGTGCGCTGGCGCGGGGCAAGCCTTGATGGGCTCAGCAGCCACCGCATTGCCCGCCTCGGCATCGCTCGCACCTTCCAAAATCTGCGCCTGTTCAGCTCGCTGAGCTGTCTCGACAACGTTCTGGTTGGCATGCATCAGCACGGCCGTCAGCCGCCCCTAGCGGCCCTGCTGCAAACCCAGTCCTTTCGCCGCCGCGAAGCCCAGCTGCATCAACAGGCTCTAGAGCTGCTTGCCCTATTCCAGCTGGAAGCCGCTGCCCACCAAAACGCCGCCAGCCTTTCCTACGGAGACCGGCGCCGCCTGGAGATGGCCCGGGCCCTGGCCAGCCGTCCCCAGCTGCTACTGCTCGATGAGCCGGCCGCTGGCATGAACCCAGCAGAGAAAGATGAGCTGCGGGAGCTGATCCGGCGCATCCGGGACCAGTTCAAGCTGACGGTGCTGATCATTGAACACCATGTGCCCTTGATGTTGGGTCTTTGCGACCGTCTGGCAGTGCTCAACTTCGGCCAATGCATCGCCTTGGGCAGCCCCGACCAGGTGCGGCGCGACCCGGCCGTGATCGAGGCCTATCTGGGCGGTGGCGCATGAACGGCCCCCAAGCGCCCCTGCTCGAACTTCGCAACCTGGTGGTGCGCTACGGCAGCATCACGGCCCTGCATGGCATCAATTTGACCGTGCAAGCCGGCGAACTGGTGACCCTGCTGGGGGCCAATGGCGCCGGTAAAAGCACCACCCTGCGGGCCATCTCCGGCCTGATTCACCCAGCAGGCGGCGAGATTTTCTGGCATGGCGGCTTGATCAATCGCCTGCGCACCGAGCGCACCGTGAAACTGGGGATCAGCCACTGCCCGGAAGGTCGCCGAGTGCTCAGCCGCCAGTCGGTAGCCGACAATCTGGCCCTGGGCGCCTGGTTGCGCCGGGACAAAGCCGAAATCGCCAGAGATCTGGAGCGCTGCTACGCCCTATTTCCCCGCCTGGCCGAGCGCCGCAGCCAGCTGGCCGGCTCCCTTTCCGGCGGCGAGCAGCAGATGCTGGCCATCAGCCGCTCCCTGATGGCCAGGCCCACCCTGTTGATGTTGGATGAGCCGAGTTTGGGATTAGCGCCCCGGCTCGTAGCCGAGGTGATGGCCGCCCTGGCCCAGCTGCATCGCGATGGGCTCACCATTTTGCTCGTAGAGCAAAACGCCCAGGCCGCCCTGACCATTGCCGATCGGGGCCTGGTATTGGAAGCTGGAAGCATCAGCGCCGGCGGCCGCGCCGAACAACTCCTGGCCGACGACAGCCTCCAGGCCTCCTATCTAGGGGCGAACTGACTATTGGCTAACTGAGCAGGGGCGAACTGACTAGCTGCAGCTCAGTCGTTCTCGCTGACACCAAAACAATGCATCAGGGCATCGCCCCAGCTGTTGATGCCAGCCAGCTCATGGTCCTGGGCAGTGGCTAGCACCTTGGCGTGCTCCCGCAGCAGCACCGTCTTGTCGATTTCGTGGCCATGGGCTGCCGCGATCGCGACAATGTCATCGACCCCCGCAGCGGCATGCAGCTTGTCGCGCAGGGCCCCATCCCCGGCCACGCGAGACACGAAGGACTTGATCGACGTAAGAGACATGACGGTGTCAACAACCAGGCCCACCTTTAGCAGGGCAAACCGGCGCGGGAAAGATATCTTAAGGCCACTGCCCAGGCATCGATGACCCGCGAACGCTTCTTCCTCGAACTGGAACCACCTGACCAGCGCCTCAGGGCCCTGCCCCATGTGGTGATCGTCGGTGGTGGCTTCGCCGGGCTCCAGGCCTGCCACGCCCTGATCAACCAGCCGGTGCGGGTGACCCTGGTCGACAAGCGCAACTTCACCCTGTTCCAGCCCCTGCTCTACCAGGTGGCCACCGGGCTGGTGGCGGAGGCCGACGTGGCTTCGCCCCTGCGCCAGCTGGTGGGCCAGGCCCCGAATGTGCAGGTGCTGTTGGGCGAAGTGGAGGAGATCGACACCCAGGCCAAGCAGATCGTCTTCAACGACCGCCAGCTGGCCTACGACCACCTGATCCTGGCGGCTGGCTCCGGCAGCAGCTACTTCGGCCACGACGACTGGCGCGAAGCGGCGCCGCCGATGAAGATCCTCGAGCACGCCGATGAGATCCGCCGGCGGGTTCTGCTGGCCCTGGAGGAGGCAGAGCAGACCCCCGATCCGACGCGCCGGGCCTTTCTGCAATCGGTGGTGGTGGTTGGTGGTGGACCCTCGGGCTGCGAACTCTCCGGCTCCCTGATGGAGCTGATGGTGCATGCCCTGGGCCGCGACTTCAAACAACTCGACCCGAAGCAGTGCAAGGTCACCCTGGTGGACCCGGGCGACCGGGTGCTCCGAGCCATGGATCCGAGCCTGTCGGCCGCCGCCGGCACCTACCTGCAGTCGGCGGGGGTGGAGCTGCTGCTGGGCGGGCGGGTGCAGACGATCGAGGCAGGCAAGGTGGAGGTGAACACCGCCGCTGGCCCCCGCACCCTGGAGGCCGCCACCATCTGCTGGACCGCCGGCGTGAAGGCCTCCCATCTGGGCAAGGTGCTGGCCGATGCCAGCGGTTGCAGCGTCGACCGGGGCGGAAGGGTGGTGGTGGAGCCCGACTTCTCGATCCCAAACCATCCGGAGATCCGCGTCATCGGCGACCTCTGCTCCTACAGCCACACCAGCGATGGCAAGCCCCTGGCCGGCATGGCAGGGCCCGCCGTGCAGATGGGTGGCTGGGTGGCGGCCGACATCGTGGCCAAGATCCAGGGGCAGGCCCACAAGGCTTTTACGTTCACCGATTTCGGCACCATGGCGGTGCTGGGCCCACTCCATGCGGTCGCCGACCTGCGCGGCCTCAAGGTGAGTGGTCTGCCGGGCTGGATTCTCTGGGGTCTGGCCCACCTGATGTTCATGCCCGCCAACGAAAATCGGCTCACCCTGCTGACCAAATGGTTGTGGGCGATTGCCACCCGCCAGCGGGCCTCGATGCTGATCACCGGTCGTCCGAATCAGCACCTGAATGTGGAGGTGGGGCTGGAGCGCCCTCTTGCCAATCCTTGATCTCCTGCTTCTCAGACTGCATGGTGTAACGACTGATAAGCAAGCCCATCACGATGGCTAGATACAGCTGCCCTACAATGCTTAGTCCCACAGTGGACATCTGGGCCGGGGGCAAGGCCGGGATGATGTCGCCGTAGCCCACGGTGGTGAGGGTGACGAAGGCAAAGTAGTGGATATTCATGAAATCGAGGCTCCATACTTGTTGCCCTGCAGCATTCATCGGCAGCTGACTGAGCATCAGTTGCCGTCCTCCACCGGCCTCGTTGAGAAAACTGCCAGGCGCCACCGTTTCCATCACGCCGAACAACAACCCACCACTGATGCCAAGCAGCAGGTAGCCCGCCACGGCGCCACAAAGAACGGGAATGCCGATGCGCGTTTCCTGGGCTAGACAGATCATCAGCCGCTTCAGGCTCCACAAGATGAAAACCGTAACCACCAACAACAGCGGAAACCCGACGGAAGCAAAGGTGGCGGGGCTGGCCAGCCAGATGAACTTAAAGACAATCCCTACCAGCCCAGTTAGGCGGTAGACGTTGTCAGACCAATGACGACTGGTCTGGCCAGGTCGGACCGGCTGGCCCAGTTCAACGATCAAGAGAGAGATCAGCAGGGGCGTACCGCTCAGCGCGAAACGGCAGTAGGGGTAAGGCAACGGCATCAAGGCCATCACCAGCAGGCAGACCACAAAGACCTGGCGGTAAAAGCGGTGGCGGCGGCGCATCAGACTCTCCAGCGGAAACGTCCAAGGATCAGAGCAATCAGGATGGCCACGTAGAGCTGGCCCACCACGGTGATAACGGTGGTCACCACCTGGCCGCCCACATGGCTGGTTTTGAGCACCGAGGTGCCGATGGTGGTGAGCATGGTGAAGGAGGCGGCCATCAGCGCAGGCGCCACCGACACATTGGGCAGCGCCGCAGTGGATCCCACCGCAGGCAGGGCCGTCAGGTCAAAGGCGGCGGGATCGAGCACCCAGAGGGCGGTGAGCAGCAACCCACCTGCCATGCCAACCAGTAGGTAGCCAGAAGCGGCACCCATCACCACCGAGACGGTGACAAAGGGCTCCCGGGTGAGGGTCTTGACCTTGCGGAGCACAGCAAGCGACAAAAAGACCAGCCAGACGATCACGTGGAGAATGGTGAGCGCCCGCCCCACGGCTGGCCAGAGGTTGAGTGACAGGTGCCAGATCACTTCAAGGGCAATCGCCAGCCCGCCCAGGCCATAAATCAGCGGGCGGGTTTTGCGGAGGGGCGAATAGCGGCTGACGAACACCATCAACACCAACGCCAGCAGGATCAGCAGAACCGCCAACAGCCAGATCTGGGCCTGGGCCACCGGCAGCAGCAACAGCAGGGCCACTTCAGTGGCCAATGTCAGCCAATAACCGCGGTGGCGCCCGCGCAGGCGAATGATCTCCTCCGGGGTGATGCGCATGCCGGCCCTCGCAGCCTCGAGGCGCCTAGAGCCCTGGGCTGCTCTGCATGATGCCGCCGTCGGCAAAAATCGTGGTTGCCGTGATGTAGCTGGCCGCATCACTGGCCAGGAAGCCCACCACCTTGGCGATCTCTTCTGGTTGGGCCATGCGGCCCAGGGGGATGGCGGCATTCAACTTGGCCAGCAACTCCGGGTTATTCATGGTGGAGTCGTTGATTGGTGTGGCCACGGCGCCGGGGCCCACATTCACCATGGTGATGCCATGGGAGGCCAGCTCCAGCCCGGCGGTGCGGGTGAGCATGCGCACCCCTCCCTTGGCGCAGCAGTAGGGGGTGTTTTCCGGCATGGGCCAGTCTTCGTGCACCGAGGAGATGTTGATGATCCGGCCACCGCCGCCCTGGGCGATCATCTGCTTGGCGGCATACTGACAGGAAAAGAACACGCCGCGCAGGTTGACGTTCAGCACCTTGTCGAAATCATCTGGGGTGGTGTTGAGAATCGAGGTGCGGGTCTCGACGCCGGCGTTGTTCACCATCACGTCCAGGCGCCCATACTTGTCCACGGCCGCCTGCACCAGCCGCTGCAGATCATCGAGCTTCGACACATCGGCCTGAACGCCAAAGCTCTTGCCCCCATAGCCACCGATCTCCCGCTCCAGCTCCTCGGTGGCCTCGGGGTGGGAGCGGTAGTCGATCACCACCTTGGCGCCGAGTTCGGCTAGATACTCGACGATGGATTTACCGATACCACTGTTGCCACCGGTGACGATAGCGACCTTGCCTTGGAGCAGCGTCGAGAAGGCCTTGCCGGCCAAGGGATTGGCGTTGGTCATGGGGTTGGGAGGGGAAGGCGGGGGAGACGACGGAATGTAAACGGCTGCACTCTAGTGGCAGGTGTCTGGGAGGTCCGTGCGCCATAGTGACAGCATGCCCTACCTATTGGCGACGGGTCGTCGCATAGTTCCGTGTCGATCTATTGGAGCGTGCCCTCGGAGGTAAAATTAAAAATTCGATTGCTCGTGCGCGCATTCGCCATAGTCCATCGAACAGATCATGGCGTATCGCTTCGGCGCGAGGGCGATCCCTCCAGGATTCTTCTTCTGCTGCTGCGCTCGCTTATGCACACTCAACCCGTGACGGTCATGCGAACTCAAAGCAAGGATGAGCTCATGCAAGCGACTCATTCAGTTGGCCTAGTGCCGTGCGTACTGACCTGCGGCATTGCGACGGCGAGCCTGGCTCTGACCACATCAGCCCTGGCGCTGGAGGTGCCGACCGGTGTTGCCTGCCTGCCCACCAGTGCTGTGGCGCCGCTATGTCGCGAGCTGGTGATCACGAACAACCCACCCTATCCCGGATCCCAGTCGCCCCAGCTTCCGGTTCAATCGTTTGATCCAGCCTTCACCGAGATCGTCGGGCGGATTCCGGATCTGGTTCCCCTGGCCACAGGATTCGGCTTCCTCGAAGGGCCGGCCTATGTACAGGAACGGCGGGGAGATGGTGGCTGGTTGTTCATCACCGATCAGATTCACAACAGCATCTTTGTGGTGCGTTGGAAAGGCTTAGATGCCCGGGGCGCCATCACCCCAGCCTCCTGGGAGAAGCCCAGGCTCTTCCGCAATCCTTCCGGGGTAGCTGATGGACAGACCTTGGATCAGCAGGGCCATCTGCTGATCGCTGAAACCACAGGACGCCGTATCTCGATCACCCGGGATCTGCAGGCGAATCTGCGCAGCACCGATCCCCAGGCGCCAAGCCTGGTGGATCGCTACCAGGGAAAGCGCTTCAACTCCCCCAACGATCTGGTGGTCAAAAGCGACGGCAGCGTCTGGTTCACCGATCCCAGCTATGGGTCCCTTCAGTTTCCTCAGACGGCGGAATTGCCCAACAACGTCTATCGCTATGAGCCAAGCAGCAATAGCCTCACGGTTGTGGAACCTTCCTTGATGATGCCTAATGGCATTGCATTCGGACCCGGAGAGAAGTTACTTTATCTCATTGACAGTGGAG
>NZ_JAGQCR010000078.1:0-12356 GCF_024346295.1 Cyanobium sp. BA20m-14 | reverse complement strand
TTGACAACCTCGCGAGTGTCAAACAGCGAAGGGGGCGCCGTGCTTTCGTCCGGATAATGAATTGTAACCTTAGGCTCATTGTTAGTGTTGTCAAGCAATATGGATTTCGAATTAGGGGTAACCAAGTTGGCAAGATTGATCTTGTTCAGGCAGGTAATTTGGGCCTTATGCGAGCCGTGGAAAGATTTGATCCGACCAGGGGCTATCGCTTTTCTACCTATAGATGTTGAGGGATTAAGCAATCTACGATTAGGCTTATTCAGGGCAATGATAGATTCAGCAATGCCTGAGATTGCTTTCTCCTGACGAGCAAGAAGTGATTAGCCACCGATCTTGTATTGAAAAGCGAATGGCTTTTGTCGATATTGCAAAATCAACGGGTAATGCAAAGCAACATATTCAGTCTGTAGAGTGGCGAGAACCTAATAAGCTAAGGAGGGCAATTGAGTGAGCCCTGTACCTTGCATAAGCTGCTTGGCTGGAATTGCCGCATGCTCTACGGTCGTCGAGAAAATCCATTAGACACGGAATCACCGTTAAGCATCAACTTTTTACTGGCCAACCCATCCACTATATTTTCTCGGACGTGTATGCCTATCAGATCTCTCTGATCCTTTAAAGCATCTTCAAGTAGGAATGCACAAAGGTTGGAAACAGAGCGGCCCTCTTCGTCTGATCTTTTTATCAAAGCCTCGTGTACATTGTAGCTTAATGTAATTGAGATCCTGCGTGGTTGGCGCTGAAGAATTCGTAGTTTATCGTTCATTGCAGTACTTTATCGATCTGGGGGCAAAATTAAGCAGAAGCCGCACTCTTGCGAGTGGTGAAATGATCATATTCGTTTATCACTGGAAGAATCTGCACTTATTTGGAGTATTTAAGCTACCCATAGCCTCAAGTTTGTGCGGATTTTTGTAATCTGCTGCAGGGTGTGAGGCACAGCGCCGCAGTTTTTCCCATGTTAGCTCTTAGTCAAAAATCGCTAAGTACACAAGAGGCCAGTAATCTAGCTATAGTATCTGACCAATGCACTGGTACGCGCAACTTTCGGTAGTCAATTGCTACAGCCAGCGCTCGAGACACGACCTCTTCGTTGCCGGCGAGGCGCCGTGGATATAGGAGGCTCGACGAAGAAGTATGCGAACTTACATGATGGCCGCCTAGGACTCTATAGGCACGGTTATGCTTTTGCTGATCCTTCTTCGTTGAATGCTCTGCTGTGATTTAATCAATACTCGGTCACGCGAAGTTATTGCCTGCCAAAACGTATCCCGCGGATGGAGTCAATTAATCCCATTACATTGAGAATCCATGGGGCGACCACGGCGACCGTAGTCATGTTCAAGATGCGCTTCGTCTTTCAGTCCATCTGAATGTAGTTATTGATGGGCCATGGCAGTGCTCCAGCAACAATGAGGGTGATGACAAGTGATGCGAGAAATGCCGCGTGATTTCTCCTTTGCCGGTTTAAAACTTGTGTTGTGGTTTGAAGTATTGGCTAAAATTATCTTGGTGCCTGGATGCTCATCCAGGCTGGACATCTTCCCCTGTCAAGTCATGTGGTTGCACATTAAAACTGCTCGTTTTTTCTATGATGCTCATCAAATTGCTGGGATTCAGCTTTATCAGCGGATCGGCAGCAGATGTGTGATCAGCCCTCTTTTGAATACCCACTAATCGAGCAGCCACAGCAACCTTGTACGAGCTGCCTCAGCAGACCCGCAAGGTTGTATCAACCCGTAGATCACGCCTCCCAAGGCCCCTCAGCGGGTATTGAATCGCCTTCCCTTCCACTAAACATGCCCTTGCTCGAGCTTGAAGATCGCGAGGATGAACACCCCTAGAAAGAACAGCACCGGAATCGGAAAGATCAGGTTGATCCAATGGAAGCGCCCTACCCGGCGGCTGAGCAGCAGCAACTGCACGGCAAAGGCGCCATAGATCAATGCATTTGGGCCGATCGCGTGGGTCCCCACCAGAGGCCAGCCCAGCAAGGCGCCAGGCAGACACCAGGCGGCCCAGAAGAGGCCCGAAAGCCACAGCAGCATCGCCAGCATCCAGGGCCAGCGAACTTCTCCGGCGGCGGTCGTATTGAAGCCGACCACCATGTCGGCCAACCCGCCGGGATACATGCGATATGCGATCGAATCGCTGCCGAGCCAGGCGCTCACGGGCAGGCCGAGCTGCTCGTAGCGATGGGCTAGGAACCAATCCTCCACCACTTTGTCAGCCACTGCCACATGGCCGCCGGCGCGCTGATAGTCGGCCCGACTGCTCACCATCGCCGGCCCGAAGGCGACTCCACAGCTCGGCCCCAGCCTTACCGCCATCAGCCCCACCAGGTTAAAGAGCAGAGAGAGCTGCTCATAAGGCTTCTCTGAGCGGTGATAGGGCTGTACCGAGACCAGTCCTCCTTGCTGCTCGTGTTGGGCGAGCAGCCGCTGCAGGAACCGTGGGGCAGGTTCGGTGTCGGCGTCGAGAAAAATCAAAACATCCCCCCGGCTGGCCTGCACACCGTGGTGAAGAGCCCAGGTCTTGCCGCACCAGCCTTCGGGAAGAGGAGGTGGCTGAATCACCTTGATCGCAAGCGTGTCAGCGCCCTGGCGGGCGATGGTGGCGGTACCGTCGCTGGAGTCATTTCGATCACGATCACTTCAGCGGGCCTGAGAACCTGGTTGCTGAGGGCCGCCAGTAGATTTGGCAAGGTTGCTGCCTCGTTTCGGGCAGGTATCAACACGGACACCGTTCGCTGGTGCAGCGGCATGCAGGCCGGAAGGGACGGCAGACTCAAGGCCAGAATCCAGCGCACCAGCAGCGACACCTCCAGCCAGCCAATTAACGCTCAGTTGCCTGAGGAGAATTTTCACCTTAGGGAGAGGGACTGGAACTATCAACCATTACCTCGGATTTGCAGCAGAATGACTTGGGCGTGTCTATCTGCTTGAGGAGCAGCACCTCTTAACCTTCTCGTCCCGCTCCTATGAGCTGATGAGGTCGGTTCTGCTTAGATAGGATGGCGGAAACTAAATCAGCTACCACCGATGGATGGGAAATTATTTGTTGGTGGCTTGCTTTTGATCTTTCTATTTTTGTACGTAGGGGTTTACCTGTTAACCAGAGGCCTGACCCCGCCGGTATAGATTCACATTCGCCATCTTGTAAATGGCTTATGCCGTCAAGCTTGTCAACTGCAAGTATTTGATTCTTTGGCCGGTGCGGCGTTTACCCCATCGCCCACCAAGGCGGCGCCGCATTTCCCCCGATGCTGCAGGCCTTAATAGCTATTTGTGGCCTGGTGCTGCACAGTTTGGTGTACGTTGTGCGTCCTTGACCTTATCCGGAGGGGCGTGCAGCTCCACATGCTCTTGCTCGTTGGCATCGTTGCGGGCCACGATTGCAATGGCGGGCTCGCTGGCACTGAGGTTTACCGGCATGTGGATGACGCCTGCCGGGATGAATAGAAAGTCGCCCGTTTGGTTGATCACTGACCTCTCCAAGCAAGGGCCGTAAAAGGTTTTAACGCGGCCTGCCAGCAGAAATATCGCTGATTCCGATCCCACATGGCGATGCGCTGCTGCCTGCCCACCAGGGGGAATCACCACCCTGTTCATCGACAGGCCACGGGCACCGCTGTTGGCGCCGGAAATGCCCACAAACTGCTTTAGTTTTTGCTTGTTGGTGCTGGTTGTTAGCGGCCGCACGGTGACGATCTCGTCCGCCGCCTTGTTGAGATTCCCTTTGGGGGCCGAGGCGGCTGGCACCGTGATGGGGCTGCCCTTCGGCGCCACGTAAACCACCACGACCACCGCTGGCTCAGGACCCAGGCTTACGCCTCGATGCATTTTGTTTACCGTTTCGATTAGGGCCTGGCCTGGTTGCAGGGATTGGCTGGCGCCGTCGTCGCTTTCGACTCGCAAGCTTCCCTGCAGCAACACGCCGGCATTGATCACCGGATGGAGATGGCGGGGCAGGGTTACTCCGGCAGGCACAGTGACGCGCAGCACTGTTACTTCGGCTTGGATATCGTTGAGCTTGGGTAGTAGGTCCCCATTCCAGGAGCGATCGCTGCGGATCAGGGTTTCTACCTTCACGCCCAGGGCAGCAGCGCTTGGGCCGTCATCGGCGCGCGCATTTCCCATGCCCGTGCCAGTAGCCCAGGCCGCCAAGAACGCCAGGGCCAGCAGCCCCAGCCTGGATTGTCTCTTCAAGGGTGCCGAACTAGCTGATTGAAATCTTGGCTCCTATCCAGACTCAGATGTGAAGCGGCCTTCATGAAGTCTGATTGCCGCGGGTGAAGAGCCATTGCGGCAGCGGTATGGATGGTTGCCTTTTTGGTTTGGCGGAGAGATCATGTTTACATCGGGATTCGGAGGCTCCACTGATGGAAGACACCCCCCCTGAGCATTTGCCAGGAGTGCTCTGACGATCCGGCCCCTGCTCCAACACTCTCGACGGATCTCTGACGTCTCTTGGCTGAAAAGCCTCCACTGCGCCGCCTTAGGTGCCCCGGATTAATCGAGACGTCCCACTGGTCACCTGGCCCCAGGTGCTTGCGTCAGCAGCTCCGCAGTACAACTTAAGACACCCAGATCTCATGATCTGATTGCTATCTAACTTGCGCCCAGCCGAGCCCCACCCATCCGGGCAGGCACCACAGCTGGGTCAACAGAAGCCCGGGGCATGCGCTCCGGGCTTCCTAGTTTTTATGCCGCTTGGGAAAAGGCCATGACGGCGCCACCAGAGACTGATCAGCAGTCGATTGAGCGCCGGGCCCAAGAGCTGCTGGCCCAGCTCAGCGTTGCCGAGAAGCTTGCCCTGCTGGAGGGCAATACCGACTTCTGGCCCGGCATGGTTGACATTGCCAGCCGCGACGCCTCCCACCTGCACCCCTGGCCAGCGGGAGTGTTGCCGCGCCTGGGGCTAGCCGGACTGCAGTTCGTTGATGGCCCGCGGGGGGTGGTGCTCCAGGGCGGGGCGACTACCTTCCCCGCTCCGATTGCTCGCGGTGCCTGCTGGGACGTGGATCTGGAGGAGCGGATCGGCGTGGCCATGGCCCGCGAGGCTCGCAGTTTTGGGGCCAACTGGCTGGCGGCGGTGTGCGTCAATCTGCTGCGCCACCCCGGCTGGGGCCGGGCCCAGGAAACCTATGGCGAAGATCCGGTGCTGCTCGGCTGCCTGGGGGCGGCACTGACCCGCGGCATCCAGCGCCACGCCGTGGCCTGCGTCAAGCATTTAGCCCTTAACTCGATCGACAGCTCCCGCTTCCTGGTGGACGTGCAGGTGAGTGAACGGGTGCTGCACGAGCTTGACCTGCCCCACTTCCGCGCCTGCGTAGAGGCCGGGGCTGGCTCGCTGATGGGCGCCTACAACCAGGTGAATGGCGAGTGGTGCGGCCAGCACCCCGTGCTGCTCAACGAAATCCTCAAGCAGCGCTGGGGATTCAGGGGCTTCGTGGTGACCGATTTCATCTTCGGGATGCGCGATGGCGTTGCCGCGGTGCGGGCCGGCCAGGACTTGGAAATGCCCTTCCGCCGCCTCGGAGATGCGGGTGAGGCCAAACCGCAGCGGTAGTTCGGGGATTAAAAGCGGTTGGCTCTGGTTGCCCAGGCAGAGCTTAAGCGCATTGCAAACAGCGGGGCTGTCGAGCAGCCCGTGCACCAGCACTAGGGGGATTGCATCGGCGATGGGACCACCATCCGATTTGCATACTCAATCTGACCTTTCCACCACGGTGCTGCGGCCCAGCAGCAGATCCCGCGCCCCGTTTACCCGTTGCATCGTGTCGTGACTGCCACCGCGGTCTGGGTGGTGTTCGGCGGCGGCGCTCTTCCAAGCTCGGTTGACTTCGTCGGCGCCGATGCGCCCGGCAAGGGGCAGGTGTAATCGCTGACGCGCCACGATCGCATCAAGATCGGGATGCTTACCCAGAGGGCCCCAGTCGGCTTTGCTCAGCGCAGGGCTGCGCTTTTTGCCCCCTTTGCGTCGTGACTTGCTCTGGCCCGATCCACCGAATCCCCGCTGGGACTGGCTTGTCTCTTCAGCCGCCCCATGGGCTGCCTTGGGCGATCGGGTCGGTACCAGACCGGTCAAATTGGCTTGCATGGTCTGGGGCATCAGCTCTGCCGCGATATATCCACTGTCCTCCATGGCCGGCAAGCCCCGTGGTGGCCTAGGCGACGCTCATGGCTGGCTAAGGGCGAGATCTTTGTGCCTTGCGCTTCTGGAGCGGCTTTTGATAAGGCTGCCGGGACCTCGGCCTATCTAGTGTCAGATGGGTCTAAACTTAAGAAGAGGTGAGGCGCGCTTGCCGCGATCGGTCATCTCTGGCCTGCGTAGTGGGGGTTTTATGGGATCGGCGACCAGATTTCGCCTGCGAAACAGGCCTCTCGCTGGGTTCATCAACCTCCGCGAGGGTCAGCGTTGGCCAGTGGAGCAACCCATGGAGGGCTGGTTGCGGTGGGAGTGCAGGGTGCTGCCTGTAATTCCTGTGAAAATCGCCAACTTCAGTGCTGGTGGCGTGGCGATATGGGTTGATCCACAGCTTGATTTGTATCCCGGCGGCCATGGCGTACTTATCACCCAGGCCCATGGCCGTGGCTGTGGCTACAGGCCGGTTAAGGGCTGCTGGCAAGTCAAGGGTGCCAATCGTTCTTTGGTGGGCCTTGCCTTCGAGCGCTGAGGCTGGCTTTCAGTTTTCAAGTATTCGCTGAATCCGGTTGGATTGGGACCCGGCTAAGCGCCCCTGGCCATCGGGGCTAAGACTGGTTCTTGGCAGCTGGCGAATCGGTTTTACCTCTTTTACCCGTAAGGCGTAAACGTGTAGGCCGATGGCCACCACGACCAGCAGCATCAGGCTGAAAGCTGTGCGGTGGCTGCCGTCGCTGCTTTGCATCGCCTGGGGTGCGGAATTGCTGATGATCCCAGTCTCTCAGGAGCAAGAGATGTGAAGACCTCCCCGATCCCAATCCAGGGCCAGCCAGCGCTCCTAGGATTTGCTTAAGAATTGAACGGTGCAGAATTCGATGCGTGTGCCATCCCTGCTGGCTCTGGCGGCCCTTGTGGGCTTTGTGATCGTGGAGTTGGTGCTCTGACCGGCAGCCAAGAACACCGCTTTAAACAGTCAGGGCTTCTAGGGTCCGCTTTTACTGCGCCCCTGACCTGTGCAGGCACCCATGCTCCACTCCCTAGCCTTTCTGTTGACCAGGGGCCAGGAGTTGCCCGAAGAGGGCGTTGATTGGCAGGCTCTGGTTGCGGCCCAAGGCCACCAGGGTCCTGATCTCGGCCGGGGTCTGAGGCTGTTTCGGATGCCAGATCAATGGCAGGGCAGCCTCGATGAGTTGGTGGCTAGTGGCTGCGCCACCATCGCCGGTGAAGATCCCCTCGGCTCAGCGCCAGAGCGGCGTTCCCTGATCTGCGATGCCGTGGTGACGCAGTTTGACGTGCCCTCCCTGTGGATCGGCGTCTACGCCGTTAGGGGCCCCGCCGAAGGCTCTTGGCTGCAAGTGCAGCAGGTGGAGCTGCTGGATCGCTTTCCCCTGGCTGAGGCAGCCAATGAGACCTGCTGGTTTTATCCCACCGATAACGGCTCCTACTTGTGTTGGGAAAATCAGACTGGCCTGACCCTCGCTCCGGGATGGTTGCCAGAGCAGGGGGGGCAGGAGCTTCCTATCGCCTATGACCGCGGCGAGGTGCACGTGCTCTGGTCGCTGATGGCCGATGACCAGGCACTTACTTGTGTGGGCCTCACCTATCAGCGCCGGCGTATCGAATGGCCGTTGCTTGAGCGCAGCCCCGCACCCAGTGCCACCTGGACCAGCTTTGAGGTCGACACCATGGCCGACCCCAGTTACGTAGAACGCGCTCGCATCAGCGTTTTTCCGCAGTGAGCGGGCGCAGCCGCCTTGCTCAACGCACGAACAGCATCTCCTGGTAGGTGGGTAGGGGCCAGAGGTTGTCGTCGACCAGGGCCTCCAGGCCGTCAACCGCCACGCGCAAGTCGGCCATCAACGGCACCAGGGTGTCGGCGGAGTAGCGCATGTGGGCTTCGGTGCCGTGGGGGGGATGGTCGATGGCGCTTTGCAGTTGGCCGCTGATGTCCATCAACGACTGGCACAGTCCAGCCACCTCCTTGGAGGTTTCCGGCGATACCTGGATGCCTAGTGAACTCTGCAGTTGCAGGGATTCAGCTAGTTCGCCGAGGTAGCGGATCGCTGCCGGGTACACCTGGGTGCGGGCGATCTGGACGGCCAGCTTCGCTTCCACATCGATCGCCAGGATGTACTGCTCGGCGTAAACCTCGAAGCGGCTCTGCAGCTCGACAGCCGAGAGCACGCCGGTGCGCTCGAACAGCTCGCGCATTGATTGGCGCTCCAACACCGGCAGGGCATCGGCGGTAGTGCGCAGGTTTTCCAGGCCCCGCTCCTCCACTGCCATGCGGTGCCACTCATCGGAATAGCCGTTGCCGCCAAACACGACGGCGCCATGCTGTTCGATCAGGGTCTTGAGCACGGCCAGAGCCCCTTCCTCAAGGCCGTAGCCACTTCCCAGCTTTGCCTCCAGCTCGCTGGAGATCCAGGCGAGGGAATCGGCCAGGATGGTGTTAAGGGCCACAAGCGGGCCAGCCACCGATTGGTTGGAGCCGACGGCGCGAAACTCGAAGCGGTTGCCCGTGAAGGCAAAGGGTGAGGTGCGGTTGCGATCACCGGCGTCCTTGTCGAATTCGGGCAAGGTATCCACCCCGAAGTCCATCACGCCGCCGAGGGCCGAGCCGGAGAGTCGGCCCTCGCGGATCTGGTTGAACACATCCTCCAGCTGGCTGCCCAGATACACCGAGATGATTGCCGGGGGTGCTTCGTTGGCTCCGAGGCGGTGGTCGTTGCTGGCGGTGGCGATCACGGCCCGCAGCAGGGGGCCGTACATATGCACGCCGCGGATCACCGCTCCGCAGAACATCAGAAACTGCAGGTTTTTATGGGGCGTCTTGCCCGGATCGAGCAGGTTCCCCTGGGTGGCGTTGCCGATCGACCAGTTGACGTGCTTGCCAGAGCCGTTGATGCCAGCGAAGGGCTTCTCGTGCAGCAGGCAGGCCAGACCATGTTTCTTCGCTGTGCTGCGCAGCAGGGTCATGGTGAGCTGCTGGTGGTCGGTAGCCACGTTGGCGGCCTCGAAGAAAGGCGCAATCTCAAACTGCGATGGGGCCACCTCGTTGTGGCGGGTTTTGGCCGGAATCCCCAGGCGGTACATCTGCCGCTCCACCTCCTGCATGAACACCTGCACCCGCTCCGGGATGGCGCCGAAGTAGTGGTCGTCAAACTGTTGGCCCTTGGCGGAGGGGCGACCGAACAGGGTGCGGCCGGCCAACAGCAGGTCTGGCCGCAGGGGCACGTAGGCGCTGTCGATCAGGAAGTACTCCTGCTCGGCGCCGCAGCTGGAGTTGACCGGGGCAATGGTGGTTTCCCCCAGCAGGCTGAGCAGCCTGTGGGCCTGTTTGTTTACGGCTGCGATCGAGCGCAGCAGGGGGGTTTTTTTGTCGAGGGCCTCGCCGGTCCACGAGACGAAGACGGTGGGGATGCAGAGGGTGACACCGTTGGGCGTCTCCATCAGCCAGGCGGGGCTGGTGATATCCCAGGCGGTGTAGCCGCGAGCTTCAAAGGTGGAGCGGATACCGCCATTGGGAAAGGAGGAGCCGTCGGGCTCGCCCTGCACCAGCACCTTGCCGGTGAATTCGGTGAAGACCGTGCCGTCGCCCTGGGGTGAGATGAAGCCGTCGTGCTTCTCTGCAGTGGAGTTGGTGAGCGGATAAAAAACGTGGGAGTAATACAGGGCACCTCGGGCGGTGGCCCACTCCTTCATCGCCTGGGCTACAATGTTTGCCACCGACACGTCGAGCTTGCTGCCCTCCTTGATGGTGCGCTGCACCGATTTGAAGATCTCCTTCGGCAGCGCCGCCTTCATCTTGTCGAGGGTGAATACGTCGCTAGCCCAGAGCTCATCGAGGGGCTGAATCGGAGCTGTAGGGGCGGCGGGGCGGCTGAGAATCTTTTCGAGGGCTTGAAGGCGTGGTTGGGAGGGCATGGGGAGTTCGCCACTGAACGTCAATTCACCTACACAAAGCTGTTCCCCCCTTCAAACTTTGCTGCGGTTGATACCAGCGGCGCGATTGGGCCTGGCTTGGCGTGTGCGGTAACCGTGACCACGCTGCTGCGAATTTGAGTCGCCAGCCCCAGACTTTTACTTTCCAGGTAGTCAGGGATGGCCTCAGCCGATAGCCAGGCTCTGAAGGAGTCGATGCAAGGGCATCTCTTCTTCAGTCAGGCCAAGTCCAGCTCCCTGGCCACCAGCCATGACCATTACCGCTGCCTGGCTTTGGCGGTGCGTGATCGCTTGCTCAAAAACTGGGTCGACACCGCCGACACTTACACCCGCGAGCATGTCCGCACGGCCACCTACCTGTCGGCGGAATACCTACTGGGCCCGCACCTGGAAAACAACCTGGTGAATCTGGGTTTGGTGGAGGCAGCCCGGGAGGCCTGCGCCAGCTTGGGCTTGAGCCTTGAGGAGCTGATCGCCGAGGAGCCCGAACCCGGTCTTGGTAATGGTGGCTTAGGGCGACTGGCCGCCTGCTTCCAGGAGTCGATGGCGACGCTGGAGCTGCCAGCGATCGGCTACGGCATCCGCTACGAGTTCGGCATCTTCCGCCAGCAGATCACCCCCCACGGCCAGGTGGAGAGCACCGATCCCTGGCTGGCCCATGGCAATCCCTGGGAGGTGATCCGGCCGGAGTGGAGCTATCCGGTGCAGATAGGTGAACAAACCGTGATCGGCGTCGCCTACGACACCCCAATCCTGGGCTATGGCGTAAACACCGCCAATACCCTGCGGCTCTGGTCGGCGGTGGCTCCCGAGGCCTTCGACTTCGCTTCCTTTAACGCCGGCGATTACACCAGGGCGGTGCTGCGCAAAATGCAGGCGGAGACCCTTTCAACGGTCCTCTACCCCAACGACGAGCTGGACCAGGGCAAGCGACTGCGTCTCTCCCAGCAGATCTTCTTCGTCAGCTGCTCCCTGCAGGACATGTTCCGCATCCTGCGGGGCCAGGGGCTGGAGGTTACCGACTTCCACCGCAAGTTTGCGCTGCAGCTGAACGACACCCATCCAGCCATCGCCGTGGCTGAGTTGATGCGGCTGCTGATGGACGAGTACGGCATCGATTGGGATACCGCTTGGTCGATCACCACCGCCAGCATCAGTTACACCAATCACACCCTGCTGCCCGAGGCCCTGGAAACCTGGGGCGTGGAGCTGTTTGAGCAGTTGCTGCCCCGCCAGCTCGAGATCATCTACGAGATCAACACCCGCTTCCTGCGCATGGCCCGGATTCGCTATCCCGGCGATTCCCAAATCCTGCAGCGCATTTCCTTAATTGAGGAGGGCCCGCAGCGCCGGGTGCGCATGGCCCACTTGGCGGTGGTGGGCAGCCACCACGTCAACGGCGTGGCCGAGCTGCACAGCACCTTGCTTAAGCAGCACCTGTTTGCTGATCTGGCCCGGATCTGGCCGGAGCGGTTCACCAATGTCACCAACGGCGTCACACCGCGGCGCTGGCTGGCGGTGGCTAACCCACCGCTGGCGGCCCTGCTCGATGAGGCGATCGGCGATCGCTGGCGCACCCACCTCGAGGAGCTTCAAGGTCTTGCCGCCTTTGCCGACGACTCTGCGTTCCTGGAGCGCTGGCAGGCTGTGCGGGATCTCGGCAAGCAGCGCCTCGCCCAGTACATGCGCCGCGAGCTGGGGGTGCTGGTTGATCACACCTCCCTGTTTGATGTGCAGGTCAAGCGCATCCACGAATACAAGCGCCAGCACTTGGCGGCCCTGCAGATCGTTGAGCGCTATCTGCGCATCCGCGCCGGTGAAGACCTGCCGCCGCGCACCTTTGTGTTCGGTGGCAAGGCGGCTCCGGGCTATGCCCTGGCCAAGTTGATCATCCGCCTGCTGGTCGGTATCGCCGACGTGGTCAACATGGATCCGGCCATGGATGGCCGCCTCAAGGTGGTGTTCCTGCCCAACTTCAGCGTCAGCCTGGGCCAGCTGGTGTATCCAGCGGTTGATCTCTCTGAGCAGATCTCCACCGCTGGTAAGGAGGCATCCGGCACCGGCAACATGAAGATGGCTCTCAATGGTGCTGTCACGATTGGCACCCTCGATGGGGCCAACATCGAAATCCGCGATTGCGTTGGGGCTGAGAACTTCTTCCTCTTTGGCCACACCGCAGAGCAGATCGAGCAGCTGGGCCACGGCGGTTATCACCCGATGCCCTGGATCGAGCAGGACCCGGCAGTGCGCCAGTCCCTGGAGTT
>NZ_JAGQCR010000077.1:0-12549 GCF_024346295.1 Cyanobium sp. BA20m-14 | reverse complement strand
CTGTTGGCAGATAGTTTCTGGATCGTCAAACTCTTGTTGGGGCAGCATTGCCCCCGAGCAGTCTGCCAATTCGAGTATGAGACGCTCGCCCGCAGTGGCTACGCCTGAATAGGAAACTGACTCGCTATCGCAGGACTCAATTATTGCCTCCAGGTTCAATCTTTCGCCAGGACGGGCCTCGCTATGGTATTTGGTTGCTCCGGCAAGTGCTGCAACGGGTCTGCGCTCGAAATTCAGACTTGACATGGCGTACCACGCGGCTAGCTGGCCGATCGCCTCGGCAACTAAGGACTGGGGAAAGAATTCCAGATGGGCTGGAATTAGGAAGGAGCCCTTGATTTGGCCAGAACTCCCAATTGAGGTTATGCGATCTACAAAGGAGAAGGCGCTGAAGCGATGTAGAGACATTGCCCCCGGCTATTGAGCCGCACCGGCTTGCTCTCGTTGCGCTTTGATTACCAGCTTCAAAAAGGTTTCCGGAGTAAAAAGTCTGGGGATGTCAGCCACATTAAGAGGTGTCTTGAAGCGTTCTGCAGGCACTTCACTCAAATAGGCCTTCAATTGGGCCAGTCCGGCGCTGGTTACCACACCGTTTTGTTCAAATTCACTTTCGGAGAGGGGGCCCCGTGAATCTTCCAGAATTTTGCCGCGGGGTATCTTGACCTTAAATGTTTTCTCTAGACGAAATACTATATCCAGGAAGTCAATCGACTCTGCATCAAGGTCGTCAATTAGAGAAGCCGTTAGGGTGATCTCCTCTTCGTCGCAGCCCAGGGCCTCGGCCATGGTTTCGGCGAGCTTGGGAAATACGGCTGCAATCTCCTCTGCGGTGAAATCGGATTGGGTCATGGAGTTAACTCATTTTGAAGCCGCCATCGACGTGAAGCACTTGCCCAGTGACGTAATCAGACAGGCTTGAGGCGAAAAATAACACGACGTTAGCGACATCCTCCGGTTGGCCAAAGCGACCAAGAAGGATACGGGACTTTACCACGTCTCCAGCCTGTTGTCTGATGGCTTCAGTCATCTCGGTTTCGATCACCCCGGGTGCAACACAGTTCACCAGGATGTTGCGCGGTGCCAACTCAACTGCAAGGGCTTTTGTTAGGGCATTGATCGCACCCTTGCTGGCCGCATAGTTTGTTTGGCCCCGCCCACCCTTTTCGCCGGCCACGGAGCTGATATTTATGATTTTGCCCCTTCGCTTGGAGACCATGTAGGGGATTGCGGGCCGCAGCACATTAAATACGCCTACCACATTTGTGGCGAGCACCTCTTGTATGTCGTCATTTGTAAGCAGGCCGAGAATGTTGTCTCTGATGATGCCAGCGCTGTTAACAAGAATGTCGATCTTGCCAGCGTCTTCGGCTATTTCATCGATTGCCTGCTCGCAGCTTTCGGCATTGCGAACGTCAACCCTTTTGGCTTTCACAGTGCCACCGGCTTTGACAGTCCCACTGAGGTCAGCTGCTGCTGCCAATGTTTCATTGGCGGCTGCTTCATTGTTGCAATAGAGGAATGTGACATCGGCTCCCTGGGCAGCCAGCGTAAGCACAATTGATCGGCCGATTCCCCTGCTGCCGCCTGTGACAACCACTGCCTTGTTTTCAAGTAGGTTTGCGCTGTCCATTTGCTGCTAGGTAGGTTTTGGTGGGGTCTCAATCGGTAGGGATTGGCCCATGGGTATTGGAGGATTCCCTATTGGTTGGCTTTAGTTAGCCAGAAATGGCGAAGCCCCCATCTACCACCAGGGTTTGACCGTTGATCATTTCGGCTTCAGGTAGGCATAGAAGATAGACCCCATCTGCTACATGCTCCGGCACCATGCTTTCGCCCGTTGGGTTTCTCTGGCTGAAGCTTTCCAGCAGTTCTTCCCGATTCGGAAAGTGGGAGAGGGCGTCGGTGTCAACTACGCCAGCGCTGACGGTGTTGACTCGAATTCCCCTTTGGCCCAGCTCCTGGGCCAGGCTTCGCACCAGGGACTCCAGGGCAGCCTTTGACGCTCCTACAAAGCCGTAGTCAGGTATGGCCCTGCTGGCCCCCAAGCTAGACAGCGCAATAATCCGGCCCCCGTCAGCCATCAGTTTCACCGCCTCCTGGCTGAGCAGCACCAGGGCCAGGGCGTTGGTTTCCAGGCACCAACGCCAGTGCTTTCTATTCATCTGCATGACTGGCTTGAGCACGCCACTTGCGGCATTGCTGACCAGTATGTCGAGGCGATCAAATGTCTCTGTGAAACTTTCAAATATTTCTTTCACGCTTTCGGGATCGCCCACGCTCCCTTTGATTGCGATTGCCCGTCTGCCCATGTCCCGAACTTGGTCGCAAAGCGCTGTTGCTTCCGTGTGGCTATTGTAATAATTAATTGCTATGTCGCAGCCGGCTGAGGCGAGCTTCAGGGCGGTTGCCCGGCCGATTCCCCTGGCCCCGCCCGTCACCAGAGCCACCCTCCCCGCCAGCGTCTGCGTCATCGATTCTGCGGGGGGTGGCTGCCTTGGCGGAGATAGTAGGGCTCGATCCCCAGCCGCGCCTCTTACAGCAGTGACGGCTGGTGTTCGACTGGCTCCAATCGGGCCAGCTTCGCCCCTGCTTCAGAGGTCTCCTCACCTCGCTCCCCACCAGTCTCCTCACCGCGCTCCTCGGCCTCGCCGGCCTTGACCTCCAGGGCCTGCTCGATTACGCGGTCGGTGAGGGCGTCGAAGTAGGCCGCCAGGCTGGCCTGCAGCTCCAGGAACTCCGGCCAGAGGGTGTCGTTGACGAAGCTGCGGCTGAGGCGGGCCATCACTGTGGTGCGTCGCTGGCGGCTGTAGCGGTAGGGCTGAATGCCGTAGCGGCGCATCAGTGCCACGAACAGGTGGCGGGACCACTGGTCTGAGAGGGAGAAGCGAAACTCCACCGGCGGCTCTTCGGTGGCCAGCTCGGCCAGGCGGGCTTCGATGCGCTCGCGGGCCCTTCCCGCCGCCACCCGCTCACCGTCGCTGCCGGCTCTGGCATAGAGCGCCTCGATGCGCTGCAGCTTGGCTACCAGCTGGGCTTCCGGGCCCTGCGGCGGTGTTTGCACCGTGCGCTTGCGGCGGGCCATTGGCTTCCAGAAGCTGCTGTCAAGCTACCGACCCTGCCCGGCCTGATCCATGTTCTCCCCCGGCCCATGGTTCGATCCCGAGACCACAGCCTTGGTTCTTGCCTCCCTGCGCTCCCCTGCCGGCGCCCTGGCCTTCGTTCCCCTCTATGCCCTCTGGGTGACCCTGCTGCTGCCGGGGGTGTGGGCCTCGATGTTGGCCGGTGCCCTCTACGGCCCTGCCTGGGGCAGCTTGATCGTGTTCGTGGGGGCCTGCCTGGGGGCCCAGGCGGCCTTTCTGTTGGGGCGCACCTGGCTGCGCAGCTGGGCGCGCCGGCGGCTGGCGGCGGTGCCGAAGCTGCAGGCGATCGAGCAGGCCGTGAGCCGGGAGGGGTTGAAGCTGGTGTTGCTCACCCGCCTCTCGCCCGCGTTTCCCTTTTCCCTGCTGAATTTCGCCTACGGCCTCAGCGAGGTGAGTTGGCGCGACTACTCGATCGGCCTGGTCGCGATCCTGCCTGGCACGATCCTCTTCTGCGGCCTGGGGGCGTTGGCCGGAGATGTGGCCCGCTTCCGCGAGGTGCTCTCCGGCCAGGCCGATCCCCTCACCTGGACCCTGCGCATCGTGGGACTGCTGGCCACCGTGCTGGTGGTGTGGCTGGTGGGTAGGGCGGCGCAGCGGGCGCTGGCTGGGTAACCGGTTCGTGTGATCTAGTTGACGCTGGCTTGTTATGCGGGATGCATATTTAGGTCTTTTAGCTTGTTCTTTACCTCTAAATAACCCAGTATTGATTGTTTGCCGACGAGGTTGAAGATTCCTCACACAGGATTCATGCCTCCCGTTTCTCCTCTCCTCGGAAGCGTCAATCTCACGCCCACTGGATTAACTGGCGAGCAGTTCCAGAGCGAAATCTCCGCTTATGTGGCGACAGGCGGCAAGTTGTTTGTGCTTTCCTCCGGTGGCGGTGGCACCCTGCAGGTGACGGATGCCACTAACCCTGCCTTGCCGGTTCTCAAGACCCGGGTGTCTTACGGCAACTACGTGAGCACCTCGGTGGCGGCCTACAAGGACATAGTGGCCGTCGCGCTCGTGCCGTCCACCTACGACACCACTCCATCACCGGGTGTGGTGCGTTTCTTCCGCATGGGCACTGACGGCACCCTCACACTCCTGCAGGACGTGACGGTGGGTTACCTGCCTGATGGCATCGCCTTCAGTGAAGATGGCCGCCAGCTGCTCATTGCCAATGAGGGCTCGCCCAGCAGCAACTACAGCATCGATCCGAACGGTTCGGTGGGAATCATCGACATCTGGAACCCTTCCGCCTCCCCCAGCTTCAGCTACACGGATCTGACCTTCGAAGGCGTGACCCTGCCGGCGGACCTCCGGATTTCCGGCCCCACTGGCACCACCCCTGCCAAGGACCTTGAGCCTGAGTTGGTGAGCATCAGCGGCGGCAAGGCCTACGTGACCGTGCAGGAGAACAACGGCGTAGTCGTGGTGGACCTGCTCAGCCGCCGCATCGTGGAGGTGCAGGCGCTGGGATCTGTGGACTTCAGCAAGCAGGCTGTGGATCTGTCCGACAAGGACGGTGTCGCAGGCGCAACTGCCTTCCTGCCCAAGCTCGGCCAACAGTTCCTGGGCCTGCGCATGCCCGACGGCATCAGCGCCTTCGAGGTGAAGGGCCGCACGTATTACATCACCGCCCTTGAAGGCGATGCCCGTGAATACGGCTCCTATGTGGATGTGACCCGCAACGCAGCTGCGCCCAACGGTCGCCTGAATACGATCGTGGATCCGGCTCCCAACGGGCCGAACACCAACACGGCCATTGGCAGCCGTTCGCTGTCGATCTTTGATGCCAAGACCGGTGCCCTGGTGTGGGACAGCGGCACCAGCCTGCAGACCATCGCCTTCGCCGCCGGCACCTATGCCGACAACCGCAGTGATGACAAGGGCGTGGAGCCGGAAAGTGTGATCACCACCCAGGTGGGCGGGCGCACCTACGCGATCGCGGCACTGGAGCGGGGCACCAAGACCACCATCGTGGTGTTTGATGTCAGCAAGCCTGCTCAAACCTCCTACGTGAGCCATCTGGTGATCGATGGCAGCGTCAGCCCGGAAGGCATGCAGGTGATTCCTGCCAAGGACAGCCCCACCGGGCGCGCCCTGCTGACGGTTTCCAACGAGGTGAGCAACACCCTCGATCTGGTGGATCTGCGGGCTCTGATCGACTCCCCCGGTACCGGCAGTGCCGGTTTCTTTGAGCCCACCATGCTCAAGGATGTGGCCGGTGGCGACAGCCTGCAGGTGAGCAGCCTGCTCACCACTGGCGAGTTTACCAATGGCCTCAATCGCGGCGACAGTGTTTACACCGCTCCGGGCATCTTGGATGGCCTCGGTGCCTACGACAACGGTGACGGCACCTACACCGTGCTGGCCAACAGCGAGCTTGGCGCTGCGGTTGGTGTTCCCTACCTCGTGGAAGGTGTCGCTTTGACTGGTGCCCGCATCAGCAAGTTCATTATCGATAAGGACATCGACAATGACGCCAGCAATGGCTACCAGTCGGCCGTGATCGCCGGTGGAATCGCTTACACATCCATCATTGATGCCAATGGCGATCGGGTCACCTCTGCTGCCCAGCTCAATGGGGGCATCAACCGCTTCTGTTCGGGCAGCTTCGAAGAGGCCAACAAGTTTGGCAATCGTCGTGGTTTCGTTGATGCGATTTATCTCACCGGCGAGGAAGCCGATGAGGGCCTCTTCTATGCCCTCGACACCGAAACCGACACCATGTTCGCCCTGGCGGGCCTGGGCCGTGGTGGCTGGGAAACGGCCATCCAGGTGGATACCGGCAGCCGCAACACGGTTGGCGTGATCCTGATGGATGACAACACCGCTCCGATCTACCTCTGGGTGGGTGAGAAGTCGACCTCCCTGCGGGCTGATTTCCTCGAGCGCAATGGCCTGGCGGCGGATCAGGGCAACCTCTACACCTGGGTGCCCACCGTCGGCAGCATTGGCACCGGCGCCGGCACGGCAGGCGTGCCCGACTCCGCTGATCTCCTGGCCCTACCCCTCGGCACAGCCGCGGCTGGCCGCTGGGTGCTGGTGGCCAGCGGCACCCAGGTTGCCGCGATGACTGAGGCACAACTGCGGACCGCCGCCACCAATCTTGGCGCCCTGCAGCTGAGCCGCCTGGAGGATGCCAATATCAATCCCGACAATGGCCAGCAGCTGGTGTTCACCACCACCGGCAACGGCGACTTTGGTGGCGCCGATACCTTCGGCAACCTGATCACCCTCAACCTCAGCGATGCCTTCAATCGCAGGGGCCTGATCAGCTCCAGCAATGGTACCGACCTGACCGTAGTCTATGACGGTGACCGTCAGATCGCCGCCTGGGATGCTGTTTTTGGCATCACCAAAAACGGCATCATTGATGCCAATGAGCAGGCTGCTTTCGGTGCCACGATCATTCGCAACCCAGACGGCATCACTTGGTCGGAAGATGGTTTCATCTATGTCCAGGAAGATCGCTCCGTGGCTGCGGGCTACTTCGCCCAGCAGGAGGCCTCGGTTTGGAAGGTGGACGCCAGTGCCGCCGATTTCGTCACCGGGCAGGCCCTGAGTGAGCGCTGGCTGCAGATCGATCGCTCCGCGGTGCCCACTTCCTACGGTCAGACGGATCCCCGTACGACTGACTACGGGAACTGGGAATCTTCCGGCTTCATCGATGTGTCGGACATCTACGGCGAAGCCGCAGGCAGCATGTTCCTGGCCGATGTGCAGGCCCACAGCCTCACCAATGGCAACATTGGCAGCAATGGCTACCTCGTGCAGGGCGGTCAGCTCAACCTGATTCAGCACACCGATTTGATCTGATCCAGGTTCAAGGTTGTTGCTGTTGGGGCTCCTACGGGAGCCCCTTTTTTATGGCAGCCGCCAGTCCCGCAGGGCGGCGATCAGCACAAACCAAGCCAGGCGCAGCTTTGCCATTGGCCCTGGCCGGGTCGCCAGTTCGGCGTATTTGGCCCGGCCGCATTCGGTTTTGATCCAGCGGTGCACAAGGGGGTTGGTCATTGGAGTCAGCCTAGGAATGGCTCCGTCACCGGGCCGGGGTCGGCGTGCGGCCGGCAGTAGGCCCGGGTCTGAGCCCCCTGGGTGGCCCGGTGAATCGTGGCGGTTTGCGCTAAAGCTTCAGGCTGGGCTTGAAGGTTGCTCCAGCAGGGCCCGCAGCCCGGCCTCATCCAGCACCGCCACCCCCAGGCCCTCGGCCTTGCTGAGCTTGCTGCCGGCCTCCTCGCCGGCCACCACATAGCTGGTCTTTTTGCTCACCGAGCCGCTCACCTTGCCGCCGGCGGCTTCGATCAGGGCCTGGGCGGCACTGCGGCTGAGGGAGGGCAGGCTGCCGGTGAGCACAAAGGTCTGGCCCGCCAGGGGGGCCTGCTGGCCCGCCGCCGCAGCTGACGCCGCCCGCTCCCCTGGCCCAGCGGCCAGGGAGAAGCCCAGCCCTGCCAGTTGCTCCAGCAATAGCCGGTTGGCCGGGGTGGCAAACCACTGCTGCAGCGATTGGGCGATTTCAGCGCCGATGCCGAAGACGGCGGTGATTGATGGGGGAGCGGCGGCGGCGGCGGTTGCCAGCTCAGCGGCACTGGGGAAGGCGGCAGCGAGCGCCTTGGCGCTCACCTCCCCCACGTGGTGGATGCCCAGGCCGTAGAGCTGGCGGTGCCAGGGCTGGGCCCTGGAGGCGGCCAGGGCGGTCACCAGGTTTTCGGCGCTCTTAGCGCCCATGCGCTCCAGGCTGGCCAGCAGGGCCCCATCCAGCCGGTAGAGGTCGGCGATCGAGCCCACCAGGCCCTTCTCCACCAGCTGCTCGATCAACTTGGCCCCCAGCCCATCCACATCCAGGCCCCCCTTGCTGACCCAATGGCGCAGGGCGCCCCGCAGGATCGCCGGGCAGCTCGAATTCACGCAGCGGGTGGCCGCCTCCCCCTCTTCGCGCACCAGCTCCGAGCCGCACTCCGGGCACAGGTTGGGCAGCGCCAGCCGCGTGGCCCCGGCGGGCCGCAGCTCGCCCAGCACCCGCACCACCTCGGGGATGATCTCGCCGGCCTTGCGCACCACGATCGTGTCACCGGCGTGCAGGTCGAGTTCGGCCAGGCGATCGGCGTTATGCAGGGTGGCGCGGCTCACCGTGGTGCCGGCCAGGGGCACGGGCTCGAACTCGGCCACCGGGGTCACCACCCCCGTGCGGCCCACCTGGCAGGCCAGCCGCAGCAGCCGGCTGGGCGCCTCCTCGGCGGCGTACTTGAGGGCGATCGCCCAGCGCGGCGCCTTCTGGGTGAAGCCGGCGGCGTCCTGGAGGCGCAGGTCGTTGAGCTTCACCACCACGCCGTCGGTCGCGTAGTTGAGGTCGTGGCGCCGCCCATCCCAGGCGCTGAAGAAGGCCTCCACTGCCGCCAGATCCGGCAGCAGCTCGGCGTTGGAATTCACCTTGAAGCCAGCTCGCTGCAGCCACTGCAGACACTCCCACTGGCTGCGCGGCCCCTGGGGCGGGTCTGGCGGCAGGTGCAGGGTGTAGGCAAAGAAATCCAGCCGCCTGGCGGCCACCACCTTGGGATCCAGCTGGCGCAGGGTGCCGGCACAGGCGTTGCGGGGGTTGGCGAACGGGGCTTCATCCCGCTCGGCCCGCTCAGCATTGATGGCGGCGAAGGTGGCATCGGGGATCAGGGCCTCGCCGCGCACCTCCAGCCAGGCGGGGGGGGCATCGAGCTGAAGCCGCAGGGGCACCGAGGCGATCGTGCGCACGTTGGCGGTGATCTCCTCGCCCCGCTCCCCGTCGCCGCGGGTGGCAGCCCTCACCAGCAGGCCGTTTTCGTAGCTGAGGGCGAGGGCATTGCCATCGATTTTCAGTTCCCCCACCATCGGCAGCGCCGTGCCGGGTTCCCGGTCGAGCACCTTGAGCAGGCGGCCATACCAGGCCTCCAATTCCTCGCTGCTGAAGGCGTTGTCGAGGCTGAGCAGGGGAATGCGGTGCTCCACGCTGGAGAAGGCCGCCGCCGGGGTGCCCCCCACCCGCTGGGTGGGGCTGTCCGGGGTGATCAGCTCGGGGTGGGCGGCCTCGAGCTCGAGCAGTTCCCGGTAGAGGCGGTCGTAGACCGGATCCTCCAGCTCGGGGGCATCCAGCACGTAGTAGGCGTGGGCGGCGTGGCTGAGGAGCCGCCGCAATTCGCTGGCGCGGGCCTGGTCCTGGTTGGCTGCACTCACGCCAGCACCCTCAGACAGAACAATTCAGGCTGCAGCCAGCTTGGTGATGCGATCCACCCGCCACTGCTCCTCCACCTTCACGAAGGTGAAATCCAGCGGCAGTTCTTCTTTGCCGTCGCTCTTGAGCTTGACGGTGAGGATCAGCTGGCCCTCATCGAGCCGGGGCCGGCCCGATTTGAGGTTGCGGTATTTGTTGAGCTGCAGCCCCGCCAGGAAGCGGATGAACTGCTGCCGGTTGACGTGGGAGCGGTAGTTCTTGGTGGTGAGCAGATAGGCCCCATCCACCTGGCCGCTGGCCACCTGGGTGAAGAACTGTTTGATCAGGGGGTTGATGCCGCGGGCGCTGAGCACCAGCCTGACCGCCGAGATGGTCCAGTAGAGGAGCAGGGCGCCGGCCCCGCCGAGCAGGAGCTTGGTGCCGATGTCACGGGTCAGACCCCAGTCCATCACGAAACAATTTGCGTTGACTGGGGCAGAGTCTGACTGACTGCCCCGCCGGCATGCCGCTCGAGCCCCTGCTGCCCCTGTTTCACCAGCTTGACCGGGAGTGGTTTGACGGCAGCCTGGCGCCGGAGGGGCAGCGGCTGGTGGAGCTGCGCTGGAGCGATGGCCGCATGCGCCGCACGGCGGGGATGTATCGCTTTGGCCGCCACCGCGACGGCCGTCCCCTCAGCGAGATTGTGCTGTCGCGGCCCCTGCTGGAGCCCTTGCCCCGGGAGGCCACCCTCAGCACCCTCTGCCACGAAATGATCCACGCCTGGGTGGATCGGGTAGTGGGTGCCCAGGAGGTGCACGGCCCCCACTTCCGCGCCCGTATGGCCGCCATCAATGGCGCCCAGGATGGGTTTCGGCTCAGCATTCGCCACCGCTACCCCCTGCCCGTCAGCACGCTGCCGCCCCGCTGGCTGGCCTGCTGCCCAAACTGCGGCCTGAGCGCCCCCTACCGCCGCCGGGTCAAGGGGCTGGCCTGCCGCCTCTGCTGCGAGCGGCTCCACGGCGGGCGCTGGCACGCCAGCTGCCTGTTGCGCTTTGAGCAGGCGGCCTAGGGTCACGCCAGCAAGGCACCTGCATGGGCGTTTTTCTCTGGACCCTGGAATTCGGTGGGCTCACCATCGTCCTGGTGGGTCTGGGCCGGGAGCGCTGGCTGGCGGGCCGTCGCCGTTAGGTTTGATTTATGGCTGATTCCTGGTCTGAGCCCCTCGAGCAGGGTTTTGATCGGCTGGTGAGCACCGGCCGACAACTGGTGAATGGCGTATCCGGTGCCCGGCCCGGGGCCCGGGGCAGCGAGCGCCGCCAGCGGGGGCCATTGCTCCAGTCAGGCCTGGGCAAGCTAGATGGCTTGGGCCGCTGGGTGGAAGGAAAGCTCGACTGGATTCTGGAGGATGGGGAGGAGCTGAGGGAACCCTGGCAGGATTCCCGTCCGGCAGCCCCGCGCCGCCAGCCCCTGGAGGCCATCTCGCGGCGCAGCGGCGCTCTCCCCGAGGCTCGTCAGGCTCGTCAGGCGCCACAGACAAGCCAGGGCGAGCCAGATGTTTGGCCTGACGACACTGATTTTGTGGTGCCCCGCTGGCAGCGTCAGGCCCCAGGCCCGGCCCGGGCCGAACCCCAGCCGCCGACTGCCTCCCCCTCTTCTTCCCCTGCCCCCGGCCGGGCCATGCCCCGCTCCAGCCGGCGCCGCTCGGGGACCAGCTCGAGCTGGTCTGACTAACCTGGGGTCAGTGAGCGTTCGGTGCGATGGGCAGTCTGGTGGTGGTTGGTTTTCCCAAGGTCGAGGAGGCCGAGTTGGTGCGGCGGGAGCTGGTGGATATCCAGCGCGAGCAGCTGATCGCCCTCGATGATGCCGTCGTGGTGGAGCATGACGCCGCTGGCCAGGTGCACCTGCGTCAGTCCATCAACCTGACGGCGGCCGGCGCCATCGGTGGCAGCTTCTGGGGCACTCTGGTGGGCCTGCTGTTCCTCAATCCCCTGCTTGGAGCTGCGGTGGGTGCGGGGGTGGGCGCCGCCTCGGGATCCCTCTCGGATATCGGCATCAACGACGACTTCATGCGCGAGCTGGGCGAAACCCTGCCCTCCGGCAGTGCGGCCCTCTGCCTCCTGGTGCGCGAGGCCACACCGGATCGGGTGATCGAGCGGCTGCGGGCCCATGCTCCCCACGCCAAGTTGCTGCGCACCAACCTCTCCCACACCGACGAGGATCGGTTGCGGGAGTTACTGGAGCAGGCCCGCCTGCAGGCCGAGGCCCTGCGGCTGGGTTGAGCCAGGTGCGAGGCCGGCCGGCCCGAGCCAGTGCTCCAGTTCGGGCGAAAACACTTCCCTGATCACCGTCAGTTCCTTCCCGCCTCGAAAGAAGCGGTAGTGGCGGCTCCAGAAGGGGCCGCCATGGCCGAAGCGCTCTTCAAGCCAGGGGGCATCCACCCGGGCCAGGCCATCCACTTCGCGAAACAGCTCGGCTCGCCGTGCCGTCAGGCTGCGCCAGATCGGTTGATCCCGTTCGAGCAGGTAGGCGTCGGCCTGCTGCTGGTTCCACCAGCTCTCGGCCCAGGCCAGGGTTCGTTCCCCGCAGCGCAGCCACACCTGGCGCCGCAGCAGGGGGCTTTCAAGTTCGCTGATTTCGGCCGGTGGCGGGCCGCCAGCGCTGGCACCAGCCGAAGTCTCAGGTGCCATGGCGATCAATTCGATCTCCACCGGGTCACCGGTGAGCAGTTGAAAGTGACGGGTCGGGCTGCCATCGCCCAGCAGCATCAGCCGCCAGGCTCCCGAAAGCACCGCACCGGCCTGGCCGCCGAGGACGGCGTCGGTGCTGGCCTGCCAGATCACGCTGGGGGAGCTCAACAACTGGTTAGCCGACATCCGCAAAGGCCTCTGGCCTAGTTCACTTACGTTAGGTAAGAAGGAACGGGGTTCGGGATTGGGGTCCAGCCTGCAGCCCGCCAGCTTGCCTGACGTGGTCGTTACCAACTTCCATCGCCGCTACACCGGGGTGTCGGCAACGGTGAGGGCGCTGGTGCCCGTGCAGCGTCAAGCGATGAAAATCGGCCTACTGGATTGGGGTCGGTTAGGTCTGATCGCGAACATGCGTTGGTGGCATCTGCTCTGGTTGGGATGGACTCCGCCATCTGCTGCCAGATTTCGGATCTGGCATGCCCGTCGGGATATTGAGATTGTCGTTGGATTGCTGCTGAAAACGCTGCTGCGCCAGCCCTGGAAAATTGTTTTCACC
>NZ_JAGQCR010000076.1:0-12595 GCF_024346295.1 Cyanobium sp. BA20m-14 | reverse complement strand
GGTAGCTCACCTGGTCCTCATCACGGGGTTGGGGGGTAGTGAAGGTGTTAATGGCCGATCCGATCCCGTAGACCGTCTCGTGCAAAACGACCAACTGGGGGGTGGGATCAACCGGGTTGCCGTAGGCATCAAGGCTGAACCGTTCGCCGTAATTGGTCGGGTGAATTCGCACCTGTACCGGCGAGGTCTCCACCTGGCCCACCAGCTGTTGCAGCTTCTTGCCATGTCCGGGATCCGTGATCGCGCAGCTGGAGCGCAGGGGGGACTGCCAGCTGGGATGGGGCGGGGGCCCTGGGGCCCTCCTGCGTCCTGGCTCAGGGGAGGCGGGGGGTTGGCGCATCTCCTCCAGCAGTTCAAGCAGGCTGGGATTGCCGCTGCGCTCCCCCGTCTGGGGAGTCATGTCACGGGCGAGCCAGCCCAGGCCGCCTAGTAACACCAAGCCAGCTGCTGAAACGCAAACCAACAGGGGCCTGGGCACGGATCTCACGGCGCTTCCAGGGTCAACCAACGAAGACGTTGCTGCGCCATGGTCTCAGTCCCATCAGGGTCTAGCAAGAGGCTCCAAGCCACCGGGGCGGGTGGATCCGGGGTGAGGGTGGTCGTGCGCACAAGTCCATCGCGACTGAACAGCAGTTGACGGGCCCGCGGAGGTTCCCCAGCTCTCACCATCGCCAGGGCATCCTCTGGGGTTCGCAGCCTGATCCCATCGAGTGCCAACCATTCATCCCCAACAGTCAGGCCAGCCCGGGCGGCCGGCCCATCCCGTTGCACCCCCCCCGCGCAGGGAGCACCTGTTCCTGACTCCAGCCGGCAGCCGAGCTCCTGACTGGCGCCCAGCGTGACCTTCAGGGCCAGGCCCACATCGGCCAGGTAGGTGGCCAGGGGCGGGTCCCCATCGCCGGCCAACCAGGTGGGTAGCAGTTCGGCCAGATCGGGAGCATTGCGGGCAAATGCTGCGATCAGGTCGGCCTCCCGGTATCCCCGACCCACAGCACCGTGGCTGCTCCAGAGCTCCCGCAGCAGCTGGGGCAGGCAGCTGCCGGTGCGGCGCAGGTGCAGATCGAGAACCAGCGCCAGTACTGCCCCCTTGAGGTAGTAACTGATCTGACTGTTGGCGGAAAAGGCATCGGGTCGATAGAGCTTGACCCAGGCCTCCTCACTGCTGGCACGCAGGCTCTGGATGCGGCGGCCCGGGCTCAGCAGATAGCGGCTCAGGTCTGCGCCCAGATCCTCGATGACCTCCGCTTCGGTACAGCAACCGGCACTGAGCGGCAGCAGCTGGTCGACATAGCTGGTGATGCCTTCGGCAAACCAGAGACTGGGCACCACCACGGCCTGGTCGTAGCGGTAGGGAGTGAGTTCGGCGGGCCTCAGCCGGCGCACGTTCCACTGGTGCAGGTATTCATGGGCGGCCAACTGCAACAACTTGCGGCGCCCCCCAGGCCGGGCTAAGGCGCGGCGACCGAACTGCAGCACCGTGCTCAGGTCATGTTCCAGGCCGCCATAGCCAGCGTCGCTGAGATGGAGCACAAACAGGTAGTGGGCGGCGGCAGGGCGCTCCACGCCCATCAGACGGCAGCAGGCCAGGCAGACCGATTCGAGATGTTTGAGCCAGTGTGGATCGCTCTCAACCAGTTCGCAGCCCTCCAGCACCGGGCCCCAGCTCACCCAGCGGTGGGGCACACCGGCAACACTGAAGTAGTGGCAGCGGTGCGGCCCCACCTCGATCGGCGTATCCACCAGCTGGTCGAAGTTCTGCGCTAGCCAGCCGCCGCCCGGATCCTCGGCCAGGGGCACGAAGGCATGCCAACTCGGCGCCAGATTGAGCTGGAGCCGATGACAGGACCAGCGCTCCCCCTCCAGCTCCAGGGCCACGGCCGCAAGTGCCAGGAAGCCATGCTCGCCGTTGAGGTGGCAGGTACGCACCGTCAACTCTGCCGCCAGGAGCGTATAGCTGATCTCGATGGGCTCGAGGCTGGACAATTCCAGCTGCCAGCTACTGGGCGTGAGCCTCCTGATCGGCATGATGGCCCCTCCCTCCCCGCCCTGCCTAACTTCAAGCCCCTCCAGCTGGCGTACGTAGTCGCGGATCAGGTAGGAGCCTGGCGTCCAGCTGGGCAGGGAGAAAACCAGCCTGCCCTGTCGTGGCCGATGGCTGATCCGGACCCGCACCAGGTGCTGGTTGCAGGCGGTGAGATCGAGATTCAGCTCAGGCACGGCAGGGCTCCAGGTGGGGCGGGGCTCAGGTGCTCATGCTCACTTGAGTCCCGGCGCAGAGGGTGGAGGCTTGCCGCAGGGCCATCTCAGCTGCGTAGCGGCGGGTGATGCGGCCCAGCAGCTGCTGCAACTCCTGGGCGCGGCTGAGCCGCTGCAGGTCGGCCACCAGGGCGAGGGAACCATCGCCCTGGCGTATCCAGCCCAGTCTCTCCCCGCCAGCCAGGCACACCTGCAACAGCACCTGTTGGGCTTCACCTGCAAATCCCGGAACCGTTCCACCCCACTGGGGCGAGAGCTTCAGGGCCTCCAGGCTGGCGGCAAGTCCCTCGGCATCGCGCAGCACGGTTGGCAGGATGGTGAGGTGGGACAAGGCTCAATGACCGCTTACTTAGAACCTAGCGATCATGGACAGGCAGTCCAGTGGCCGTTGCCACCGGATGGGGTTCTTGCCTCGATGCCCCTGCGGCTGGGGGTAATGGCCTCCGGCGCCGGGAGCAATTTCGAGGCGTTGGTTGATTGTTTCCGTCACGGCAGCCTTTGCGGTGAGGTGGCGCTGCTGGTTGTGAATAATCGCGATTGCGGTGCCCAGAGGCGGGCCGAACGGCTGGGCATTCCTTGGGAACTGCACGACCACCGGCTCCAGCCAAACCGTGAACAACTCGATCAGGCTCTGGTGCAGGCCTTCAGGACCGCCTCTGTGGATCTGGTGGTGATGGCTGGCTGGATGCGGGTTGTCACCCCGATCCTTATTGGCGCCTTCCCCAACCGGCTGATCAACATTCACCCCTCCCTGTTGCCGAGCTTTCGCGGCCTCGATGCGGTGGGCCAGGCCCTAGCGGCGGGAGTCACCCTGGCTGGCTGCACGGCCCACCTGGTCAGCGAGGAGGTGGATGCGGGCCGCATCCTCGTGCAGGCGGCCGTGCCCGTTCTCAGTGGCGATGACCACGCCAGCCTCAGTCGACGCATCCAGGTGCAGGAGCACCGGATCCTGCCCCTGGCGGTAGCCCTCGCCGCTCAGGGGTAAAAGGGCAGCAGCGGTAGCCCGGTGGTGGCTTCCAGGCCTGCCATCAGGTTGAGACACTGCACCCCCTGGCCCGCCTGGCCCTTGATCAGGTTGTCGATGGCGACCATCACGATCAGCTGGTCGGTGCGGGGATCGAGCTGGACAGAGAGCAGGGCCCTGTTGGTCTGACGCACCCACTTGGTGGAGGGATAGGTGCCAACGGGCAACACCTCAACGCAGGGGGCCTGGCGATAGGCCGAGGCCAGCAGGGTGCCGCAGTCTTCGGCGGTCAGCCCCGGGTCGCGCAGGCGGCAATAGATCGTGGCCAGCAGTCCCCGCACCATCGGCATCAGGTGGGGGGTGAATTGCAGCTGGATCTCATGGCCCGCAACCCGGGTAGCCAGCTGCTCGATTTCGCTGGTGTGGCGATGGCCCACCACGCCATAGGGCGAAACCGCTTCGGAACATTCGGCTAGCAGCAGGTGCTCCTTGGCGGCCCGACCACCACCGGAGGTACCGGTTTTGGCGTCGATCACGATGCCCCTGGTGTCGATCAGACCCTGCTTGAGAAAGGGCAATAGACCCAGCAGGGAGGCGGTGGGGAAGCAGCCCGGAGCGGCAACCAAGCGGGCGCTATGAATCTGCTCCGGCTGCCATTCCGGCAGGCCATAGACGGCCTCAGCACAGAGGTGGGCATCTGCGCGGGAGAGCTGGCCCGCCTCCCCTGAATACACCTCCTGCCACTGGGCCAGGGAGCTGTAGCGATAGTCGGCAGAGAGATCCACCACCCGCACCCCCCGCTCCAGCAGGGGAGGCACCAACTGGGCTGCCAACCCATTCGGCAAGCTGAGCACGGCGAAATCAGCCTGCTCTGCGATGGCCGCTGGATCCGGGGTCTGAACCACCGGGTCCCCTGCCAGGGGCAGAAACGGCACAAGTTCACTCCAGCGTTTACCGCTGCTGCGCTCGCCACCTAAAAAACTGACCTCGAGCCCCGGGTGTTCGTGCAGTAACCGCAGGGTCTGCAGACCGCCGTAGCCACTGGCACCGATCACCGCTACGCGCTTGCTGGCCATGGGGGATAGGTGGGCGAATCGTTCCAGGATTTATAAAGGATGATTGCGCCAGGGCCCCGGGCCCCACCGGCACGCCCTTGACCCTCCTGCGCGACCAGCCCGTTTCGCCCCAATCCACCGGTCCCCTGGGCGATGGGATCCGCTTCGATTCAATTGCCGATGCCCTAGCGGCGATCCGCAACGGGGATTCGGTAGTGGTGGTGGACGATGAAAATCGGGAAAACGAGGGGGATCTGATCTGCGCAGCCCAGTTCGCCACCCCCGAGCAGATCAACTTCATGGCCACCGAGGCCCGGGGCCTGATCTGTCTGGCCATGGAGGGCGAGCGGCTCGACGCCCTGGATCTGCCCTTGATGGTGTATCGCAACACCGACAGCAACCAGACTGCCTTCACCGTGAGCGTGGATGCGGGTCCGGAGAACGGCGTTAGCACCGGAATTTCCGCCGACGATCGCGCCCGCACCATCCAGGTGGCGATCCACCCCCACACCCGAGCCAGGGACCTGCGCCGCCCGGGCCACATCTTTCCCCTGCGGGCCAAGCAGGGTGGCGTGCTCAAGCGCGCCGGTCACACCGAAGCCGCCATTGATCTGGCGCGCCTGGCGGGGCTATACCCGGCCGGGGTGATCTGTGAGATCCAGAACAGCGATGGCTCCATGGCCCGACTGCCCCAGCTGGCGGCCTACGCCCAGCGGCATGGATTGCGTCTCATAAGTATCGCCGACCTGATCGGCTACCGGCTCGATACCGAACGCTTCGTGCGCCGCCAGGCGGAGGCGGACCTGCCCAGCGACTTCGGCAGCTTCCGAGCCATCGGCTATCGCAACGAGCTCGATGGCAGCGAACATGTGGCGATCGTCAAAGGCCATCCAGCCCAGGCCCAGGGCCCGGTGTTGGTGAGGGTCCATTCGGAGTGCCTTACCGGTGACGCCTTCGGCTCCCTGCGCTGTGACTGCCGCCCCCAACTCGAAGCCGCCCTGCGCATGATTGAGGAGGCAGGTGAGGGCGTGGTGGTCTACCTCCGCCAGGAAGGGCGCGGCATTGGTCTGATCAACAAGCTGAAGGCCTATTCGCTTCAGGATGTCGGCCTGGACACCGTGGAGGCCAATGAGCGGTTGGGGTTTGCCGCTGACCTCCGCAACTACGGAGTTGGGGCCCAGATCCTCAGTGATCTGGGTGTGCAGCGCCTGCGCCTGATCACCAACAACCCGCGCAAGATCGCCGGCCTTGGTGGCTATGGACTGCGGGTGGAAGATCGGGTGCCGCTGGTGATCGACCCCGGCAACTACAACGCCGCCTACCTGCAAACCAAGCGGATCAAGCTGGGACATCTGCTCGGGGAGGGGCCCTCTTGTCCCATCGCTGGGCCCACGGCCGTTTTGGCCTGGCATGGAATCGCAGCGGCAGCGCTACCCCCAACGGCTGAGTCTTTACTTGAGCAAATCGACCAACTTGACCAATGGGCGACCCAGCTGGGCCTGCAGGTGAAGCTGGAGGAGCATCCCCGGCTGCTGGCCCTGCTTGACCAGCCCCAGCTGGCCGTTGTGATCAGCGGTCTCGATCAAGCGAATACGGGAGTTGGCGCCGTTGCCGCAGCCCTGCAGCTGATGGGCGGCTGGCCCCTGACACGTCAGCTCAGTTTGTTGCTGGCCCCCGATAGCCAGCGCAGCAACCACCCCAGTGCCGATCTTGAACCGGAACGGCGCCCCCTGGCCGAGTTGGGCTCCGGGCTGAGGGTTCAGCCTGGAGCCTTCCTGGTCTGGGCCTGAGCCTGCCTGATTTGGACCTGATTCTTCCGGTATGGCGCGGGGCGGCTGCAGGCCTCATTCCTGGATCGTCAGCTTGTTGATACGGCTGCCAGTTTTGAGAGCCAGCACCACATCCATGTTGCCTGTGAGGCCAAACACGGTGTGGACACCGTCAAGGTGGGGCTGGGCTCCGTGGCAGATATAAAACTGGGAGCCGCCGGTGTTTTTGCCGGCATGGGCCATGGCCAGGGTGCCCGCCTGGTGCTTCTGGCCATTTATCTCGCAGTCGATCTGGTAGCCCGGGCCGCCGGTGCCGGCGGTGCCGCGGGCGCCCTCACGACTATTTGGGCAGCCCCCCTGGGCCATGAAACCGGGAATCACCCGATGGAAGGCCAGGCCGTCGTAGAAGCCCTCTTTGGCGAGCTTGGTGAAGTTGGCCACGGTTTTTGGCGCATCAACCTCGAAGAGCTCGAGTTCGATGCTGCCGGCATCCGTTTCCATCAGGGCTTTGGTCACAACAAATGGGGGGAAACAGCGACTTTATGGGGTCGCCGGAAGCGGTTGCCCCCACCCCCATGTTGAGAATGGAAGCTGATGGGCGCATTGCCGATGACCGACTTGCCGAAGACCAGCTCCAGCCCCGTCCCCCGCGCCGGCATCGATCTCAGCCGTGCCCGCATGGGAATCCTGGGGGGCAGCGGTCTGTACGGCATGGACGGCCTTGAGAACGTCCAGGAGTTGCGGATCGAGACCCCCTACGGCGACCCCTCGGCTGCCCTGCTGCTGGGGCGTATCGGCGAGCTGGAGGTGGTTTTCCTGGCCCGCCATGGTCGCCACCACAGCCTCAGCCCCACTGAGGTGCCCTATCGGGCCAACATCTGGGCCCTGCGTTCCCTCGGGGTGCGCTGGATTCTCTCCCTCTCGGCGGTGGGTTCACTGCAGGGGCAAATCCGCCCCCTGGACATGCTGGTGCCGGACCAATTCATTGACCGCACCCAGCAGCGGCCCACGACCCTGTTCGGGGATGGGCTGGTGGCCCACGTGGGATTCGGGGATCCCTTCTGCCCGGCCCTGGCTCGCCTGCTGGCCGACGTGGGCGAGAGCCTGATGCCAAAGGGCCACCAACTTCATCGAGGTGGCACCTACCTCTGCATGGAAGGGCCCGCCTTCTCCACCCGGGCCGAATCGGAGCTTTACCGCTCCTGGGGATGTGCGGTGATTGGCATGACTAACCACACCGAGGCTCGCCTGGCCCGGGAGGCCGAAATCGCCTATGCCACCTTGGCGATGGTCACCGACTACGACTGCTGGCACCAGGACCATGCCTCGGTGACGATGGAGATGGTGATCGAGAATCTGGGCACCAATGCCGCATTGGCCCAGCAGATCGTGAGGGTGGCGGCCGAGCGTGTGGCTGCCCAGCGGCCTACCAGCAGCGCCCATCACGCGCTGCGCAATGCCCTGATCACCCCGCCAGACCAGGTGCCCGCTGCCAGCCGCCGCAAGTTTGATCTGTTCACTGCGCCCTACTGGGGACCCTTCAACTGAGCAGCGCAGGCCGCCAGAGCCTGCCTCAGGCTGGGGCCATGCCGTTCCAGCTGGGTGGCGGCCCCATCCAGGTCCAACCCCGATGCGGCCATCAGCAAGGCCAATTTCACCGAACCCTGGCTCTTTTGCAACAGGGCCACCGCGTCCTCCCGGCTGACACCGGCCAGGTCGCGCAGGATGCGTAGGGCCCGATCCTCCAGTTTGATGTTGCTGACGGCCACATCCACCATCCGGTTGCCGTACACCTTGCCCAGCCGCACCATCACGCCGGTGGAGAGCAAGTTGAGGGCCATCTTGGTGGCGGTGCCGGCCTTGAGGCGGGTAGATCCGGCCAGCAACTCCGGCCCCGTGAGCAGGCGGATATCGATCTCACAGGGCATTGGCACCTGCTCTGCCGGCACGCAGGCCATGGCTATCGCCAGGGCCCCGATCGCCTGGGCGTGGGCCAGCCCGCCCAACACGTAGGGAGTGGTGCCACCTGCCGCAATCCCTACTAGGCAGTCGCCGGCGCCGAAGCCCCGCTGCTCCAGATCATGGCGACCGGCTTCGGCCAGGTCTTCCAGGCCCTCCGAGCTGCGCAGCAGGGCAGCTGCCCCACCTGCAAGAACCCCCTGAACGAGCTCAGGTGGGCTGCAGAAGGTGGGCGGACACTCCGCCGCATCAAGCACCCCAAGTCGGCCTGAGGTGCCTGCGCCGAGATAGAAGAGGCGACCACCCTGGGCCAGCCGGCTGGCGATGGCATCCACTGCCCGGGTGAGGGCTGGGGCCGCCTCTGCCACGGCCCTCTGGGGCTCCAGGTCGTTGGCACAGAAGAGGGCTACCAGCTCGGCGGTGGAGAGCTGGTCGAGCTTCTCACTGAGGGGATTGGCCTGTTCGGTGAGCAGATGGCCCCGGTCAGTTGCGGGCACAGGCAGGCTCACAGCAGCCCCTCCAGCTGACGCCGAATCGCCTCCAGGCTGCTATCAATGCCAGCCTCTGGCTGCTCCTCCTGCCACTGGGTCACATCCATGTTGCGCTCCGGTGGCGCGATCAGCAGTCGATCTTCCGGGCTCTGGGGCAGGAAGCCGGCTGGCACCAGGCGAGCTTCGTAGCCGGCCTGGCTGCAGAACAGCTCCATCTCCTCCCGGTCGAGTGGCTCGACCGTCGGCACGGGAAAATCCTGGGCCTCCAGCAGTCCCGCATAGCGCTCGGCATCGTCCCGGTCTTCAAAAAGCAGCACGACAGTGCGGCCACTGACTTCCAGGGAATGGATGCCTTCCTGGTCGCTTCCGGCATCAAATAACAGCACATGCACCGGCATGGATCGCGGCAGGGGGGCATCGCCCTTCAGTGTGTCACCGGCTGCCGCCATCGGGGTCATCGGCCAATTGTTGAAGACGTCTGTAGAGGGCCGCCTCATCGTCAGCCAGCACATCCGGCACAACGATGCGTACCTCCACCAGCTGGTCGCCCCGTTGCTCGCCCCACTCCTGGCCACGGGCCCGCAGCCGCAGCAGTCGGCCGCTGGAGGAGCCCGGTGGCACCCTTAACTTGACCGGCCCCCGCAGGGTCGGCACCACCACCTGACAGCCCAGGGCCGCCTCGGCCGGGCTGAGTTCCAGGGGGTAGAGAACCCGTAGGCCATCGATCCGCAGGCCCTCATCCGTGCGCACCCGCAGCTGGAGGAAGTGGTCACCACCTCCCGGTGTCACCCCGACAAGCCGCAGCCGCCAACCGTCGCCGGCAAAGGGGGGAGTCCAGACCTCCACCGCCGTGCCATCGGGGAGCACCAACTCCACCCGCTCGCCCTGCAGAGCCTGCTCCGGGCTGAGTTCCACCATACTTTCCTGATCACTGCTGGCCCGCACCGGGGGGGGAGGGGCGGGAGAGGAGGTCACCGAGCCGGCAGATTCGGCCTCGGCCTCGGCCTCGGTCTCGTTCTCGGCCTCGGCGTCGAATTCCCGTTCCACAGGCGGCCCTTCCTCCTGGGCCGGCCGGCGGCGCTCGCCCAACAGGGCGTCGAGGTAGTCGTCAAAGTCTGGAAATCCCGTGGCAAAGGGATCACCTGCGCCCGACTCACCCGGCGCTACCGAAGGGCCACCGGCCTCCCACGCCTGGCGGCGCCGGGGATCGGAGAGCACCGCATAGGCCTCGTTGACCCTTTTGAAGCGCTCCTCTGCGAGGGGGTCGTTGCCGTTGAGATCCGGATGCCAGCGGCGGGCCTGGGCCCGGAAGGCCGCCTTGAGGCTGGGGGCATCGGCACCGGGCTCCAGACCCAGCACTGACCAGTAGTCGGGCTGGGCGCCAGGACTATGGGTCACCGGTAGGAGCCATCCCCCCAGGGGTCCTCATCTGGCCGCAGGGGACGGTCGCGGCCGATCGGTTCAGGTTCCCTGTAGCTGGGTTCCCTGTAATTGGGTTCCCGGTAGCTGGGTTCCCCATAGCTGTTTTCCCGGTTGTAGCGGGGCGGCGCCATGGCCCAGGGGTCGCTGCCTGGACGGTTCCAGTCATCCCAGTCATCATCGGCAAACAGCTCATCCTTGAGCGAGCCCAGGGTGTTCTTGAGGCCCTGGAGGGGCCCTTGCTCGGCCTTGCGCTCACTCAACAGGCGGCGATTGAGGCCAAACAGCGCCTCCTGGAGCTGGCTGACCGCCAGTTCCAGCTCCACCAGGTCATCGGCGGCGAGCAGGTCCTGCACATCGCGCAGGGCCATCTCCACCGAGCGCTGCTGGCGCTCGGCGCCATAGGGCCCCAGCTCCAGGGAGGCATCGCGGAGCCGGCGCTCCGCCTGGGCCACCAGGGTCTGGGCTCGGTTGCGACGGTCAATCTCTGAGCGCTTGCGCCGATCTTCACCGGCCTTCAGCTCTGCCTCCTCGATCAGGGTTTTGATCTCCTCCTCGCTGAGATTGGATCCCCCCTGGATGCTCACGCTCTGCTGACGGCCCGTGGTGCGGTCAGTGGCCGACACCTGCAGCAGGCCATTGGCGTCGATGTCGAAGGACACCTGCACCTGGGGGACCCCGCGGGGAGCGGGCGGAATACCGGAGAGGCGGAAGCGCCCAAGACTTTTATTGCCCTCGGCCATCTGTCGCTCGCCCTGCAGCACATGGATCTCCACAGAGCTCTGGTTTGACTCGGAGGTGCTGAACAGGTCGCTTTTGCGTACTGGGATCGGTGTATTTCGCGGGATCAAGACCTTCATCACCCCTCCGATCGTCTCGAGACCAAGCGACAGGGGCGTGACGTCGTTGAGCATCAGGTCGCGCAGCTCACCGGTGAGGATGCCCGCCTGCACGGCAGCCCCAATCGCCACCACCTCATCGGGATTAACCGACTGGCATGGCTCCAGGGGGATGAGGGTACGCACCATTTCCTGCACCATCGGCATGCGACTGGAGCCCCCTACCAAAACCACATCGTCGATGTCATCGGCTGCCAGGCCTGAATCCCTCAGGGCCCCCTGCACGGGCCGGAGCAGGCGGTCAAGCAGATCGGGACAAAGCCCCTCAAAAACCCTGCGCTCGAGGGTCGTTTCAACGTGCAGGGGCCCATCCGGGCCCGTGGCGATGAAAGGAAGAGAAATAGGGGTACTGGGCACCCCGCTCAACTCAATCTTGGCCTTTTCCGCCGCCTCGGTGAGCCTCTGCAGGGCCTGGCGGTCGCGGCGCAGATCGACTCCGTGCTCGCTTTGGAAGCCATCTGCCAGCCAGTCGACGATGCGGCGATCCCAGTCATTCCCGCCCAGCTGGGTGTCACCGCTGGTGGCCTTGACGTCGAAGACCCCCTGGGCAATCCGCAGCACCGAAACGTCAAAGGTGCCGCCCCCCAGGTCGAAAACCAGCACGCGTTTGACCGTGCTGCGATCAAAGCCGTAGGCCAGGGCCGCAGCTGTGGGTTCGTTGAGGATTCGCTCCACACTGATCCCGGCGAGTCTCCCCGCATCGCGGGTGGCCTGACGCTGGGCGTCGTCGAAGTAGGCCGGCACGGTGATCACCGCAGCCTCCACCGGCTCGCCCAGGTAAGTGGCGGCATCATCCACAAGCTTGCGCAGGATGCTGGCCACCAGTTCTTCCGGCGCGTATTCACGCTGGGTAGCCGGGCAGACAACCCGCACGCTGCCCTGGTCGTTGGCCCGCACCGTGTAGGGCACCGTCAGGCTGCCCTCCTCCAATTCGTCCCACTGGCGGCCCACAAACCGCTTGAGGTTGGCGAAGGTGTTGCGGGGGTTGAGCACCAGCTGGCGCCGGGCCAGCTGCCCCACCAACAGTTCCTGATCGCGGCTGAAGCCCACCACCGAGGGGGTCGTGCGGCCGCCTTCAGCGCTGGCGATCACCTGGGGACGGCCACCCTCGAGAACCGCCACCACCGAATTGGTGGTGCCCAAGTCAATACCAACTATCCGTGACATGACCGGGCGCCATGGGATTTTGGGAGCGAGGAAGCCTGTCGACCCATGAAAGCGGCTGGCGCGGCCCCGCGCGATGGAGCCCCAAAACTACCGGGCGACAAGACGTTAATCACTGCTTAAACGCCCATGCGAGGGGCGCTTCGTAGATTTTGGCTGGATAGGCCGCTCCCGGGCTGACCGATGCAAAGCCATTCCCCCCCATGCTGACGGACCTCAGAGCTACGGATCCCAGCCCATCCCAGCGGGATGCCTTCACCTTGAGGCGACGGCCCCCGAGTGAAAAGCTAGTAGACGTGGGCTTTCGTCAATTGACCGTGCTTTTGGCCTCAGTGGTGGCCATTTTGCTCCTAGGCATTTTCCTGACGGTGTTCGAGGGTGCCCGCGAGGCGATCGGCCAGTTCGGAACGGGCTTCCTCACCACCTCCAGCTGGGATCCCGTCAATGAAGACTATGGAGCCTTCACAGCGATCTACGGCACCCTGGTGACCTCGATCCTCTCCCTACTGATCGCCGTGCCCCTTGGGGTGGGCACGGCCGTTTTTATAACCGAAGACCGAATGCCAACGGTTGTGCGCGATGCCATCGGCCTGATGGTTGAACTGTTGGCAGCAATCCC
>NZ_JAGQCR010000075.1:0-12615 GCF_024346295.1 Cyanobium sp. BA20m-14 | reverse complement strand
TTCCACACCCTACTGGCATGCGGAGGAACTGCTTGCTGATGGCCGCGGTGTGCTGGTTCCTTTTCGAGACAGTGGGGCAATTGGCGCCGCATTGATTGGTTTGTTGACTGACGATGTGCGCCGTCATGCCATGCGCAAGCAGGCCTACCTCCTTGGTAGGGGCATGATCTGGAGCCAGGTGGCGGCTCTCTATGCCAGCTCCTTTGAGCGTGCCCGTTTGGAGCGCGGCAATGGAGTGGTGATCCACTCCCCCCTCAAACCTTTGGAACAGGAACCGCGGGAGCTCCCGGCCCTAAGGCTCGAGCATCTGAAACGGATATCAGATTCCACAGGTATCTATCAGCACGCCAAATATACCCTTCCCAACTTCAAGGAAGGATATTGCACCGATGACAATGTGCGTGCTTTGCAGCTGCTGGTAATGCTGGAAGAGTCGGGTGACGTTACCCCAGAGGTTCAGTCGCTGGCCACCTATTATGCATCGTTTATTAACTATGCGTATATCCCAGAAACATGCCGTTTTCATAATTTCATGAGCTTCGAGCGCACCTGGCTCGATGACGATGGCTCCGATGATTGCTTGGGGCGCACCCTGCTGGCCCTGGCCGCCTGCGTAGGTCGCTCCCGCCGCGACGACCTGCGCCACTGGGCAGTGGATCTGTTCCAACTGGCCTTGCCTTCGGTCACCAAGACAACAAGCCCTCGGGCCTGGGCCCTCGGACTCAAGGCTATCCATGAGTACTTGCGCAAACTCAGTGGCGATCGAACCGTCGATTTGATGCGCGATATCCTCACCGAACAGTTGCTGGCGGCCTTCCATCAAACCAGTAGCGATGAATGGCCCTGGTTCGAGAATGTGCTCAGTTACGACAATGCTTCCCTGCCCCACGCCCTGATCCTCAGCGGCCGCTGGTCGAATCGAAGCGATGCCCTGGATGTGGGCCTGCGCAGCTTGCGCTGGTTGATGGCGGAGCAAACTGCCGAAGCAGGCCACTTCAGGCCAATTGGCTCAAACGGGTTCTACCGTCGCGGCCAGCATCGCGCCACTTTTGACCAGCAACCGCTGGAGGCGTGCGCCTCGGTATCGGCCTGCGTCGAGGCCTGGTCAGCTACGGGGGATGGATTTTGGCTCGGCGAGGCCTGGCGAGCCTTCGCCTGGTTCCTCGGGGATAACGACCTGCACCTGCCTCTCTATGACGCCCGAACCGGTGGCTGTTTTGACGGTCTTCAAGACGACAGCGTCAATATGAACCAGGGCGCTGAATCAACCCTGGCTTTCCTCCTTGCTCTGCAGGAGATGCGACTACTCGAACTCGCTCGCCATTCCATCCCCAAGCCATGAATAGAATCCGCATTGGTGCTATCGGAACAGGGGGCTTTGGCCTATTTGCCCTCCAGCAGTTTCTTCAGGTTGAGGGGGCTGAGCTTGTAGCCATGGCTGGCACCCACCGCGAGGCGGCCCTAGCGGTTGCCCGCCGCTTCGGTCTGTCCGAAAATATGGAGGTGGAGAACCTGATTCAACTTGATCAGGTTGATCTTGTTTACATCGCCACGCCTCCCTTCCTCCATTTCGCCCAGGTGCGAGCCGCCCTTGAGGCGGGTAAGCATGTGATCTGCGAAAAGCCGCTGGCGCTGAGCCTGGCCCAGGCCGATGAGTTGCTCCAGTTGGCCCGTGCCCGCGATCTGCTCTGCGTTGCCAATTTAATGCAGCGCTATAACCCGCTGTTTGAAGCGGTACGGCAACTGATCAACTCAAATGTGATCGGTGAGTGCCTGCATGGATGGTTTGACAATGCCGCTGGCGATGAGGGGCTTTCAGCTGACCACTGGTTTTGGGATCGGGCCAAAAGCGGCGGGATCTTCATAGAACATGGGGTGCACTTCTTTGACCTATTTGAAGGTTGGCTGGGCAGGGGGCAGGTTGTCTCTTCCCAGCGCAGCCTGCGGCCCGGCTCCGGCCTCGAAGAGCAGGTGCAGTGCGTGGTGCGGTATGGCAATGGGGCCCTAATTAATTTCTATCACGGCTTCACCCAGCCGGCCCGGCTGGAGCGTCAGGAATTCAGGCTCCTGTTTGAGCGTGGTGAGCTGACCCTGGAGGAATGGGTTCCCACCCGGCTGCGGCTGCGGGCGGTGGTGAATGAGGAGCAGTCGCGCAGATTGATGCAGTTTTTCCCTGGGGCCAGGCTCGATGTTCTCGAGGCTTACTCCGGCGTCAAGCGGCTGGCCCGCGGACGCCACAAAGAATTTGACAATTACCAGAAGATCGATCTCCATGACGGCTTGGACGTGGAAAAGATGCGCCGTTACTGCGAACTGCTAAGGGCCCTGTTCGCCGACCAGGTCGCCTGGATTGCAGACCGTTCCCATCAGCGCCTGATCACTGAGGAAAACGGGCGCAACTCCCTGGCCATGGCATGCGCAGCTACCGAGCTGGCTGAGACCAACAAGTGATCCCCCGCCTGTTCAGCAGCTGCCTGCTGACACCGGCCCAGCTCACTCCATCCCAGCCGGATATGGTCGTCGTTGGCGCCTTCAATCCAGGAGCAGTCGCCACCGCCGATGGTGTCGTGCTGCTGATCAGGGTGGCCGAGGCCCCACACCAGATCCGGCCGGGTCTTGTCGGACGTCCCCGCTGGAACCTGGCGGCCGGGACCATCGTTATCGACTGGCTGCCAGAGCAGGAGCTGATTGTTATTGATGCCCGGGTGGTGAAGATCAGGAAAACGGGCCTGCTGCGGCTCACCTCCACCTCCCATCTAAGGGTGGTTAGAAGCACCGACCCTCGCCAGCTCGATCCCAGCCACCAGACCATCCTCAGGCCCACCCTCGGCTGTGAGATGTATGGCATCGAAGATCCCAGGATCACCCCAATCGATGGCCGTTGTTACATCACCTATGTGGCCGTATCCCCCCACGGAGCGGCTACAGCTTTGGCCTCCACCCTGGATTTCTGCTCCTTTCAATTCCATGGGCTGATCTTTTGCCCGGAAAATAAGGATGTGGTGCTATTCCCTGAGCGTATCGGTGGCAGCTATTTCGCCCTGCACCGACCCACCACTGCCCATGATTTCTGCCGGCCGGAGATCTGGCTGGCCTCATCCCCAGACCTGCTGCATTGGGGCAAGCACCAGCCCCTGCTGGGCTCCACTGCCAGCTGGGACCGGGGCCGAATCGGCGCCGGCACACCGCCGATCCGCACGGATGGGGGTTGGTTAGTTGTGTATCACGGCAACGACAGGGGGGAAGGGGAAGCTGGCATCGGCAGCTATGGGGCTGGCAAGTTACTGCTGGATCTCGACCAGCCCTGGCAGATACTCAGCTCAGGGGAGCAGATTCTTGCGCCCGAGCTCGCTTACGAATGCGAGGGTTTTGTGCCCAATGTGGTGTTCCCCACCGGCATCATTCAGCAGGAGGGCTCCCTGCTGATCTACGCCGGAGCAGCAGACAGCTCCACCTGCGTGGTGGAACTTGAGCTGGCAGACCTGCTGCTCAGCGGCTCATCGCCAGCATCCGCTCAATCGGTGCCAGGGCCTTGAGCCGCAGCTCCTCATCCATGTTGATTTCGGGCTCCATTCGTTCGAGGCACTGCCAGAGCTTCTCAAGGGTGTTCAGCCGCATGTAGGGACAGGCGTTGCAGCTGCAGCCGTCGGCGCCGGGCACCTCAAAAAACTCCTTGTTGGGCACCTTTAGCCGCATCTGGTGCAGGATGCCCGGCTCGGTGAGCACGATGAAACTCTGCGCGGTGCTCGCCTCGGCGCGGCGTAGCAGGCCGCTAGTTGAGCCGATGAAGTCGGCCAAATCGAGCAGGTGCTGCTGACATTCGGGGTGGGCCAGCACTTCGGCCCTTGGCTGTTCCAGCTTGAGCTGCAACAGGGCCTGCTCACTGAAGGCCACATGCACCTGGCAGCTGCCGGGCCAGAGGGTGAGCTCCCTGCCGCTCTGGGCCTGGACCCAGCGACCCAGGTTTTGATCGGGGGCAAACAGGATCGGGCGGTCTTCCGGCAGCTGCCGCACCAGGTCTACGGCGTTGCTGCTGGTGCAGATCAGGTCGCTCTGGGCCTTCACCGCCGCTGAGCAATTGATGTAGCTCACCACGATGTGCTCCGGGTGCTCGGCACGGAAGCTGGCAAACGCATCGGCGGGGCAGGCGTCAGCTAACGAGCAGCCCGCCTCAAGATCCGGCAGCAGCACCCTTTTAGCCGGATTGAGGATCTTGGCCGTTTCAGCCATGAAATGCACCCCGCAGAACACGATCACATCTGCGGAGGTGGCAGCGGCCTTGCGGGCCAACTCAAGGGAGTCGCCGATGAAGTCGGCGATGTCCTGGATGGCGTCTTCCTGGTAATAGTGGGCCAGGATCACGGCGTTGCGCTGGCGCTTCAGCTCGGTGATCGTCCTCACCAGGTCGGCGCTTGATCTGGTTTGGGAAGCAAATACCAATAGGAGGCCCCCAGCTGATGCAGGATGGCACCAGCCTAGGCAGCGGAGATGGCGGTAACCGGCGGGGTGAAAACGCTCCGCATCGCCATTGCCGGTGACCTGCATGGGGCCTGGGACCACAGCGACCATGCTTTGCTGGAGCTGCTGAAGCCCGATGCCCTGCTCGTGGTGGGTGACCTCAGCGACGGCCAGCAGCGCATCCCAGCCCTCTTGCGCCAGTTGCCCCTGCCCGTGGCCTGCGTTTTGGGTAACCACGACGCCGGCAAGGACGACTCCGGCCGCACCCTTCAACGCCAGATTGACCTGCTGGGGGAATTGCACTGCGGTTGGGCCCTGCGTCGCCTCGACCAGCCCGAACTTGCCGTAGTGGGTGGCCGGCCCGGCACCGCCGGTGGCGGTTTCCACCTGTCCCGGGCGGCCCAGGCAGCCTTCGGACCGGTGAGCCTGCAGGAGTCGGCTGATCGGATCACTGTCGCCGCCGCTGCCGCCCCAGCCCACTGGCCCCTGGTGCTGGTGGCTCACAGTGGTCCCTCCGGGCTCGGCAGCGACTCCGGCTCCCCCTGCGGCCGCGACTGGAAGCCCCCCGCCTGTGACTGGGGTGACCTCGACCTGGCCCTGGCAATCCAGCAGATCCGCCGCCAGCGCCCTGTGCCCCTGGTGGTGTTTGGCCACATGCACCACGCCCTGCGCCGCGGCCAGGGGGAGCGCCAGAGCTTTTGCCGTGATCGGGCGGGAACCGCCTACCTCAATACCGCCTGCGTGCCCCGCCATGGCACCGATGGGGCGGGCCAGGCCCTGCGTCACTTCAGCTGGGTGGAGCTGGCGGGTATGGAACTGGTCAGTGCCAGCCATCGCTGGTATGGGCTCGGAGCCGAACTCCTCTATGAAGAGCGGCTCTGGGCTGCCCCCAGCCCCGCTACCCACCTGGCACCTTGCTGATCTACGCCTGCGTCAGTGCCCATGGCTTCGGCCATGGCTCCCGAACCGCCGCCGTGCTGACGGCCCTCCATCAGCGCAATCCCACGTGGCGTCTGGTGCTCTCCACCACCCTGCCAGAAGCCTTTCTACGCCTTGCCCTGGGGCCAATCTCTTTTGAGTATCGCCCCTGCCGCTGGGATGTGGGGGTCCTACAGGCAGATGCCCTAGGCGCTGATGCCGATGCCACCCTCGCGGCCCTGGTGGCGCTGGAGGCGTGCCTGCCTGGCCTGTGGGCTGGAGAGCAGGCCTGGCTGGCTGAGCAGGGGTGCCCGCTGCTGGTGCTGGCCGATGTGCCGCCAGCAGCCGCTGAACTGGCTAAGCGGCTTAATTGTCCCTTGGTGTGGCTGGCCAACTTTGGCTGGGATGCGATCTACGCAGCGATGGGACCGGAATTTCTCCCCTGGGCCCGCCAGTGCCACGACGCCTACCGCCAGGGCGATTTCCTGCTGCACTGTCCTTTGGCCATGCCGATGGACTGGGGTCTGCCCGAGCTGCGGCTGGGCCTGACCCCAGGCAGCCCTCGCCTCGATGCCACCAAGCTTGCCGACCAACTCAAGTTGCCGGCCGACCGGGAACACTGCGTGCTGGTTGGCTTTGGTGGGTTGGGTCTCAGCCTGGATCCTGGGGTTTTGGCGCGCTGGCCGAATCACGTATTCATCTGCGCCGATCCCCAGCTGGCCGTTGCTGCCAATGCCCGGCTCCTGCCTGCGGGGGTGCGCCCTTTGGAGGTGCTCCCACTGTGCGGGCGCATGGTCACCAAACCTGGCTACAGCTCCTTTTGTGAGGCCCTGACCATGGGGGTCGGAATCCACCTGGTGCATCGCGAGGGCTTTGCCGAGGCTCCGGTGCTGGAAGCGGCCCTTGTGCGCCACGGCTGGCATTACCTGCTCAGCAGGGCCCAGGCCCTGGCGGGGGATTGGCGCCTGGATCAACCCCTCACCCCCCCCAGTGATCCGCCACTGCCAGTTGATGGCTGCATGGCCGCCGCCGAAGCAATTGAATATGTGGCTGCAAATCGGGTGGTCCACACTGATCTGAACCGTCAAGAGTGATTGTTCATACCAATGGACACTTCTGAGATTGGCACTAACACCATCGTGGTTCGGGGGATTTGTAGTCAAATTGGGCCGACAAATATTTTCTTCACTTTTTCAGATCGGCCGCCTGCAGGCGGTTTTGCCGTTTGATTCGCTCCGGTATGACCTTGCCCAGCATCAACTCCCGATTCTTTTCCCTGCTTGCCATCACCAGCTTTGTAGCTGGCGCCCCCCTACTGAGTGCCCCATCGGCCCGGGCCCAGCAGGTTGAGGCTCACTCTCCAGAAGCTCACACTCCTGAGGCCCAACCTCTTGAAGCCCCCCGGCCCTTCGCGGCAACTGTCTCAGCATCTATACCCCTGCCGCCCCCTTCGCCGCGCATCTTCGCGATCACGCCTGAGCGCCGGGCCCTGCTTAACACGATCCGTTTTGCCGAGGGCACCTGGGCTGGTGGGGAAGACGTCGGTTATCGCATCATGTTTGGCGGTGGCCTGATGCCATCGCTGGACCGTCACCCCGACCGGGTCGTGCGCACCGCCCGCTACGCAAGCGCCGCAGCAGGGGCCTACCAGTTCATGCCATTCACCTGGGATCTCGTCACCCGTTCCCTTGGGGTGGCCCAGTTCGGCCCCCATGTGCAGGACCAGGGAGCCCTCTTCCTGATCCAACGTCGTGGTGCCCTAGCCCTGGCCGATCAGGGATTGTTCACGCCCCTGCTGGCGGCCAAGTTGGCACCGGAATGGGCCAGTTTTCCCACCTTGGCCGGCCGCAGCTACTACGGCCAGCCGGTGAAGCGCTATCACGACCTCAGGCGGTTCTATGAGGACAACCTGTCGCAGCTTCGCGGCCAACTCAGTGCCGACCAAGCCTCAGCCAACCTAGCCTCAGCCAAGCCTGCCTGTATGCCGGCCGATTCCCTGCGTTGCAAGCTGGAAGCCCTCAAGGGCCTGGGCCCCCGGGCGAGCGGGAACTCAATCTGAATCCTGGGCGCGGGGTTTGCCGACAGTTGCCCCCGCTATCAGGTAAGCCCCTAGGGCTGCACCCAGAAAGGCCAAGCTGTTGCGGGCAACCGGCAGCAGGTCGCTGGTGCGGGTAACAATCGGCCCCAGGCCGAGGGCGCCAAACAGGATCAGCCAAAGGGGAGAGAGCAGCAACACCCAAGCCCACTCCACCCTGCGCCCCTCCTTGCGGGGGTAGGCGGCGAAGCCGGCCACTAGGCCGCCCAGAACGGAGGTGGAAAGGGTGAGCAGCCATTGCTCCTGGGGCAGGCCTGGCACCACTTGGCAGCCACCCCGCTCCAAGCAAATTTCCACCGCTGCAAGGGCATCGACAATGGCGGCGTCCTGGCCGTTGTCGCGCACGTAGTACTGGTTCCCGAAGCGGGTCTGCAGCTCCACCCAGTAGGTGCGGGGCATCAGGGCAAACAGGGCATCGCCTACGTTGAAATTGAGCAGGTTGCCGCCGCGCTCATCGGCCACCAGCAGCAGGCTGCGTTCGTCCAGGTTCCAGAAGTCCTTCACCGCCTGGCCGGGGGTGCGGTCGTACTGGGTGAGCACCCGCAGTTTCCAGCCCGTATCGGCCTCGAAGCGGGTGAGATTTTCTTCCAGGCTGATGCGCTGAGCATCGGTGAGGGCCTTGGCCAGATCGATCACCGGCGTGGGGTGGTCGGGCAGCAGGTCGGGGTTGTCGTAGGCGTGGGCCGGAGCGATGCCCACGCCCAGCCAGCAGGTCAACACCAGCAACAAGGTCGCCAAGACCGTTGTCATGGCAGTCAGAACGCGACCCATCCACTGGCCTCAGGGAAGATGCATTCTCCCTGAACAACCGTCTAAGCGTGACCCTGCCCCCTAGCGGTGCTTTGCCCGCCTGGCTTTTAGAGCGCCTGCAGGCAGCCGGCGGGGCGGTGCCCTTTCGCACCTATATGGAGTGGGTGTTGCACGATCCAGCGCACGGCGCCTACGGCTCAGGCCGGCTGGGTATCGGTCCGGCAGGGGATTTCGCCACCGCCCCCTCCCTGGGGCCCGTCTTCGCCGCCCTGCTGGCCCCCCAGATCGCCGACTGGCTCACTGCCCTGGCGGCCGTTCCCGGGCCCCTCGCACTGGTTGAGGCAGGCCCCGGCGAAGGCAGCTTGGCCCTGCAGCTGGCCGAGGAACTGGTGGCGGATTGGCCCCAGCTGGCCCAGCGCCTGGAGCTTGTGCTGGTGGAGCCCAACGAGGGCATGGCGGCCCGTCAGCGAGCCCTGCTGCAGGACTGCCCCCTGCCCTGTCGCTGGGCCAGCTTCGCGGAGCTGGCGGCCTCACCGCTGCGCGGTGTAGTGCTCGCCCATGAGGTGCTCGATGCCCTGGCGGTGGAGCGGATCGAGTGGGACGGGGCGCTCTGGCGGCAGCAAATGGTGGCGCTGCACGAGAGCCCTGGGGCGGAGCTCTCGCTGCGGCTGGAGCCCGGCGCGCCCCTGGAGCCGGCAGCGGCCGCCCAACTCGAGCCCATCGGACTCCTGCCACCCTCGCCCCAGCGCCCGCCCGGCTGGTGCAGCGAGCTGCATCCTGGCCTGGCCCCCTGGCTTGGCGAGTGCGCCGCAGCCGTGGCCGAGGGCCAGCTGCTGGTGATCGACTACGCCTTGGAGGCCTGGCGCTACTACGCGCCCCAGCGCTCTTGCGGCACCTTGATGGCTTACCGGGGCCAGCAGGCCAGCGGTGATCCGCTGCTGGAGCCAGGCGCCTGGGATCTCACCGCCCACCTATGTATTGAGAGCGTCGATGCCGCTGCTGACTCCAGCGGCTGGCAGGCCTTGGGCCAGTGCCGCCAGGGCCAGGCCCTGCTGGCCCTGGGCTTGGCCGAGCGTCTGCACGGCCTGCAGCAGCAGCCCCCAGCTGAGCTCGCCACCGTGTTGGCACGACGTGAGGCACTGCTGCGCCTGGTGGATCCAACCGCCCTGGGGGATTTCCGCTGGCTGGCCTACGGCCGGGGGCGAAGCCCGGCAGTCCCGAGGTTTCTCAGGGAACCAGCTGGCGGGCCAAACCCCATGCCCCAGCCCTAGGCGGCAGCTTGGCCATCCCCCAGGGGACTCAGGAGTGGGCCAACCAGCCGGCCAGCGGCTGGGGCTCCTGGTTTGCGCTGCTGGTGATCTCGATAATCTTGCCGATCGACGCCGGCGTCTCGAGAACATCCAGGCAGGCCCGGGCCACCAGCAGGCGGGGCAGGCTGCTGCTCTCCTGCTGGTCGGCTCCGGAGTACACCACCCCCTCCGATGCGGCGCGGCTGTCGTCCTCACTGAGGCCGCCGGGGCGGATCACCGTCCAGTCGAGCCCGCTCTGCTCCAGCCAGTGTTCGCCCAGCCGCTTCCACACCAGAATCAAGCCGAACAGGTTGAGCGGATGCAACCAGCGACCAGCGCAGAGGGAGCTCACCAGCACCACCCGCTTCAAGCCCACCGCCTGGCAGGCCTGGATTTGGTCGCGCACGCCGATCGCATCCACCTGCAGGGGGCCGGCCAGGTTCACCGATGGCCGCGCGCCGGTGGCGATCACCAGGGAATCGCAGCCCCTCAGGGCGCTTTGCAAAGTTTCGGTCGCACTGAAATCGAGGCGTCGCACTTCGAGCCGCCCCTGTTGCTCCGCTTCGGCCAGGGCCGGCGGCAGCACCGAGCCAGGTCGCAGGATCGCCCGCACCGCCAGGCCGCGATGCAGGGCTTGATCCACAACCCGCCAACCGGTTTTGCCGGAGGCACCTGTCACTGCCACCAGGGTCATCGCCACTCCCTCAACGTCCGACCATGCTGGTACCCAGCCGCTAGAACCGCGGCCCGGGTTTGGCTGACTGTGGCAGCTGGGACATGACGATCATTCAGGCCAGAAATCTCAGCAAGAGCTACCGAATCAGCGAGAAGCAGCCTGGTTTGGCAGGCAGTCTGCGCCACCTGCTGCGCCGGGTGCACAGGGATGTGGTGGCCGTCGACCGGATCAGTTTCAGCATCGAGCCCGGCGAATTTGTGGGCTTCCTCGGCCCGAATGGGGCCGGCAAGACCACCACCTTGAAGATGCTCACCGGCCTGATCCACCCCAGTGGCGGCGAGCTCCAGGTGGCGGGTCACCAGCCCTGGCGGCGTCAGGCCCGCTTCCTGCGTCAGATCACCCTGGTGATGGGCAACCGCCAGCAGCTGATCTGGGATCTGCCAGCCCTGGATTCCCTCCAGGTGAATGCGGCGGTGTACGGGCTGGAGCCCATCGCAGCGGCTAGGCGCATCCGGGAGCTCGCCGAAATGCTGGAGCTGGGGCCAGAGCTGCAACGGCCGGTGCGCAAGCTCTCCCTCGGCCAGCGTATGAAGGCCGAGTTGCTGGCGGCCCTGCTGCACAGCCCCTCCGTGCTGTTTCTCGATGAACCCACCCTGGGGCTGGATGTGAATGCCCGTGTCCGGGTAAGGGATTTTCTTGCCGACTACAACCGCCAGACCGGCGCGACCGTCCTGCTCACCAGCCATGACATGGGCGACATCACTGCCCTCTGTCCGCGGGTGTTGCTGATCCACGAGGGCCAGCTTTTTCACGACGGTTCCTTGGCCCTGCTGACCCAGCGGCTTGCCCCCTGCCGCCAGGTGCGCTTGGAGCTCGCCGATCTCCACCCGAGCGAGGCTTTTGCCGGCTTTGGCCAGATCGAGGAGCACCACGGCCATCTGCTGCGGCTGCTGGTGCCGCGCGACCAGCTCACCGAGCGGGTTGCGGCCCTGCTCGAGCGCTTTTCGGTGTTGGATCTGGAGGTGGGGGATCCACCAATCGAGGATTTGATCGGCGTCCTGTTTCGCAGCAGAGAAGCAGCGGCCAGGGGAGATTCGCCGTGAGGGTCCGCCACGGCTGGCGTGTGGCGCGGGCGTTGCTGGTCAGCCAGTACGCCCTGATGCTCGAGTACCGGGCCGAGATCGTGCTGTGGGCCCTCTCCGGTGTGCTGCCCCTGATCATGCTCGGCGTGTGGAGTGGCTCCGGGGCCGGCGCTGGAGCAGGGCTATCACCCCAGCAAATCAGCCGCTACTTCCTCTCGGCCTTTTTGGTGCGCCAGTTCACCGTGGTGTGGCTGATCCACGTGTTTGAGGAGGATGCGCTGCAGGGGCGGCTCTCTCCCTTTTTGTTGCAGCCGCTGGCTCCCCTCTGGAGGTATCTGGCGGCCCACTTCAGTGAGCAGGCCTCCCGGGTGCCAATCGTGGCGGTCATGCTTTTGGCCCTGGCCCTGGTGGCGCCGGGGCTGCTCTGGCTGCCATCGGCGCGCTCCCTACTACTGGGCCTGGTGGCGATCCAGGCAGCCTTCCTGCTCCGTTTCCTGCTCCAGGTGGTTGTCACAACCCTCTGTTTCTGGAGTGAGCGAGCGGCTGCGCTGGATCGGCTGCTGCTGATTCCCTATCTGTTCCTATCTGGCCTGGTGGCGCCGCTTGAGACCGTCCCCCCGGCTGTTCGCCGCCTGGCGATGGCCACCCCTTTTCCCTGGATGGTGGATTTTCCGGCCCGACTGCTGGCCGGCGAGGAGGTGAATGCAACCCTGGGCTTCGCAGCCATCGCTGCCTGGTGCCTGCTGCTGCTGCCGATTGGCCGCTGGCTGTGGCTAGCCGGCCTGCGCCGCTATTCCGCGATGGGGGCCTGAGCCATGGCCAGCTGGCGCCACTACGGAAGCAGCTTGCGCAGCTTTTGGAGCACGTCCCTGGCCGCCGAGCTGGAGTACCCCCTCAACGCCGTCATTGAGCTGGTGTCGGTGTTCGGCAACCTCGCCGGCAGCCTTTTTGTGCTGCAGCTGCTCTTCGCAGGGGGCTCCAGCCTGGGGGGCTGGAGCTGGAATGGGGCCCTGGTGGTGCTGGGGCTCTACACCCTGCTGGATGGGATCACCACCTGCTTGCTGCAGCCCAACCTGAGCCGGATCGTCAACCACGTGCAGACCGGCACCCTCGACTACGTGTTGCTCAAGCCAATCGACAGCCAGTTCTGGCTTTCAACCCGCACCGTTTCACCCTGGGGGCTGCCGGCGATTGGGGCCGCTCTGGGCCTGATCGCCTGGGCTTCGAGCCGGGCCGGAGTGCCCTCCCCAGCGCTGCTAGTGCTAGCCCTGGCCATGCTGGTGGCCTCCCTGGTGATTCTCTACAGCCATTGGTTCGTGCTGGCGGCCCTGAGCATCTGGTTCGTCA
>NZ_JAGQCR010000074.1:0-12732 GCF_024346295.1 Cyanobium sp. BA20m-14 | reverse complement strand
AGTCCACGGCAGCCCGAACAGCAAACGGGTTATTCAGGCCGGCGACCTGGTGAAGATCGACACCGGTGCCTACTTCGACGGCTATCACGGCGACAGCTGCGTCAGCCTTTGTGTAGGTGAAGGCGCCACCGAGGAGGCCCAGACCCTCTGCCGGGTGGCCCAGGAATCGCTGATGCAAGGGCTGCGCCAGATAAAGGCGGGCAACACCTTGCTCGACATCGCTGGAGCGGTCCAAGACCACGTCGAGGCCCACGGTTTTGCGGTGGTGGAGGACTACACGGGCCATGGAGTAGGTCGCAATCTGCACGAGGAGCCCTCGGTGTTCAACTTCCGCACCCGAGATCTGCCCAACATGAAGCTGCGCCCGGGCATGACCCTGGCGGTGGAGCCGATCCTCAACGCCGGCAGCAAGGCCTGCCGCACCCTCAAGGATCGCTGGACCGTGGTGACCGTTGATGGCAGCTGGTCGGCCCAGTGGGAGCACACCATCGCCGTAACCAGTGACGGTTGCGAAATCCTCACCGACCGCGATTTCTAGGGCTGGCCGGGGCTTGGCCGCGTCAGCAGCTTGAAGTAGCCCCAACGCGCCAGGGTGCTTAGCGGCATCAACACATAGGTGAGGGGGTTTGGGGTCACGATGATCAAACTGAGCCCTAATCGGGCCTGGGCAATTACCTGATTGGCCACGAATCCCGGCCCCATTACCCCGATTGGGTTGAGGCTTGAGCGGAATGGCCCCAGCACCAGCCTGCGGATGCGCAGGGGCCCGCTGGCACCAGAGAGATCCAGGGCACGCAGGCTCACCAAACTGCCTAGCAGCCGTTTGCTCAATTCATAGAGAGGGCTGAGGGCTGGCTGGATCTCCGCCTCCGAGGTGTTGATCCACACCTCGGGCTTGGGCCGCTCTGGGCGGTGGCTTTGTTGCACCACCTCGGCAAACAGCTCCAGCAGCCGCCAGCTGCTAAGGGCATTCACCTCCAGGGCAAGCGCCGTGGCAGAGCGGCTGCGGAGCTGTTGCTGGTTGATGCCGTGGTTCAGCACCAGGATGTCTACCCGCTCCAGTAGCCCACGTAGCTCCTGCTCCTGGCCGCATTGCCAGCAGACCTGCTCTAGGGGAATCGCTGTGCCAGCAGGATCCAGCAGGAGCAGGGGTTCGCTTCTGCTGGTGAGGGCTACCAGCGAGGCGCCCTGCTGGGCTAGCTCCTGGAGCAGGGCCCGACCCAGGCTGCCGCTCGCACCAGTAACCGCGATCCGGCATCCATCAAAATTGGTCATCTGCCTGGCATAAACGGCGGCCGACGCGTCAGCATGGCTGGAAATAGTTGACGTATACGCCGCCTTGATGCCCACTGGCATGTTCCCTGAGACTGTTGCACCCTTAGTGCCCCTATTTGCTCCTTACTGCGGGGGGCTAGGGCGGCTGATGACTTTAGAGAGTGCTTTGGCGATCCTGTTGGCGGGCGATTGGGCCGGTAAGCGCCTGCTGCAGGGGGGGCGTAGCCACATGCTGCGGCTTAGCTGGAGTGGTGAGACGGCACCCCAGGAAATTCTCCACTGCGATTTGACTTTTCCTGATTTACCAGAGGTGAAGTACAGCTTTGACCTGCCCTGCCACCAGTTGGTGCAGTGGTTGATGGATCGGGAGGGGGAGCAGTTGCCGGCGAGTTTCTGGCAGTGGCTGTTGCTGGGTCAGCAGCCCCTTGCTACCGAAGCAGTGGGCAGCGCCGCCTAAATTTCGCTTCAAGACACCCCCAAGCGAGGTTGACCGATGGCCCCCACCTTGCTGATCGGCTCCTGCGAATCCTTCAGTGGCAAATCGGCGGTGGTGCTTGGCATGGCCCGCCAGCTGGCTCGTCAAGGGGTACCGGTGCGTTTTGGCAAGCCCCTAGCCACCAGCCTCGATAGCCCGGTGGATGCTGCCAGCCAGGTGCCTTTGCTGGATGCCGATGTGCGTTTCATCGGCGCCACCCTGGGGCTTCCGGAAGCCAACCTGATTCCCTCCCTGCATGTGCTCGATCCGGCCACGGCAGAGCGGCGGCTGCTGCAGGGTGACTTGGATCCCGGCTCGGGTTTTGAGCAGCTGCGTGAGCAGCTGGCCGCCGCCAGCGACGGGCTAACCCTGCTGGAAGCTGCCGGCAGCCTGCATGAGGGATTGCTTTACGGCCTCAGCCTGGCCCAGCTGGCCCGGGGCTTGGAGGCATCGGTGTTGCTGGTGCATCCCTGGATCGATAGCTGCAGCATCGACCCGCTCCTGGCGGCTCAGGCCGAGTTGGGTGAGCATCTGGCGGGGGTGGTGCTCAATGCAGTCAAGCCGGGGCTTGTGGCCCAGCTGTGCGCCGAAGTGGTACCTGCCCTGGAGCGCCTTGGTTTGCCGGTGCTTGGCGTCATGCCCCAGAGCCCCCTGCTGCGCAGTGTCACGGTGGAGGAGCTGGCCCTGCGTCTCGGTGCCCAGGTGCTGTGCTGCCCGGAACGGCTCGATCTCCTGGTGGAAACCCTCTCGATTGGCGCCATGAACGTCAACTCGGCAATGGAGTTTTTCCGGCGCCGCCGCAACATGGCGGTGGTGACGGGCGCTGATCGCACCGATATTCAGCTGGCAGCCCTGGAGGCCTCAACCCAGTGCCTGATTCTCACGGGCGCTGGAGACCCGCTGCCCCAGCTGCTCAACCGGGCCGAGGAGCTCGAAGTGCCCCTGCTCAAGGTGGAGCACGACACCCTCACTACGGTGGAAGTGATTGAGCAGGCCTTTGGTCATGTGCGTCTGCACGAAGTGGTGAAGGCAAGCTTTGCCTTCCGGCTGGTGGAAGAGCATTGCAATTTCGAGCGCCTGTTTGCTCGGTTGCAGTTGCCCGCGTTAATGAAATAACGCTGCTAGTTTCAAAGGACTGGCAGGTGGCTACTGGTGTCGCGGTCCCTTGATCTTCCGTCGATTGATCGTATCGACACCCTGGCCCAGGAACTGGCGATGCTCCAGGACCGCAGCAAGCGTCGGATTGCAATTTTGGGCAGTCGCCATGTGCCCGTGGTTTCGATCCATCTGGTCGAATTAGTGGCCCGCTCCCTGGCCCAGGAGGGTCACAATCTGATCACCTCTGGATCCCAGGGCGTTAATGCGGCGGTGATTCGCAGCGTGCTGGAGATTGATCCGGCCAGGCTCACCGTGCTTTTGCCCCAGAGTCTTGATCGCCAACCTGGAGAGTCTCGCGATCAATTGGAGCGAGTGCTGCATCTGGTGGAGAAGCCAGAGCACGATGAGCTGCCCCTGCCGATGGCAAGCAGCCTCTGCAACCAAGACATCATCAGTCGTTGCGATCAGCTGATTTGTTACGCCTTCCACGACAGTGAGACCTTGCTAGCCAGCTGCCGGGTCGCGGAGGACATGGGCAAGGTGGTGAGCGTGATGTTCTTCGATTAAATCTGTGGCTTAGGAGCCCAGCAGCGCTTTTAGGCCTTCTACGTAGAGCAAGCCGCTGCAGGTGAGAGCGCCAGCCCAGCAGAGGCCTCGCAGCGGTGGCACGTTGCCTACGTACATGCCGATGTAGGCCAGGCGCAGCAGGGGATGGATCCAGGCCGCGGCGATTGCTACCGGGCTGCTCACACCCGCCACCAGGCACAGCAGGGAAGCGGGCGCGTGCAGGGTGAAGGCCTCAAAGCAGTTTTGGTGGGCCCAGGCCGCCCGCTTGCCCCAGGCCGGCAGCCGCTCAAACATCGCCCGCGGGGCGCCCAGGTCGGCCATTTGGAAATTGGCCTGGGAGCGGGCGGCGCCCAGGGGCACAGTGCTGAATACCACCACACCAGCTGCCAGCAGCAACGACCAGGCGAAAGGGGCGAGGGTGGAGGTCATGAACTGCAGGCGCAATCAGTGCTTGGTCAGGCTGACAGGCCGCCCCTACGATCCGTGAACGCCTCCGACCTCCAAACTGCGCCCCATGGCCGACACCTATTCCTTCGATGTGGTGAGCGATTTCGATCGCCAGGAGCTCGTCAACACAATCGATCAGGTGCGCCGCGACGTGGGCACCCGCTACGACCTCAAGGATTCCAATACCGAAATCGAGGTGGAGGAGGCGAGCCTCACCATCACCACCGCCAGCGACATGACCCTTCAGGCCGTGGAGGACGTGTTGCGCCAGAAGGCAACCAAGCGCAACCTCTCGCTGAAGATTTTTGACTTCCAGAGCCCCGAGCCCGTGGGGGGCAACCGGGTGAAGCAGGTGGTGAAACTGCGCAAAGGTTTGAGCTCTGAGCTGGCCAAGCAGCTGAGCAAAACCGTGCGCGACGAGCTCAAGAAGGTGACCGTTTCGATCCAGGGCGAAAGCCTGCGGATCACCGGCAAAAACAAGGACGACCTGCAGCAGGCGATCAACCTGCTCAAGGCCCAGGACGTGGAAGTGCCTTTGCAGTTTGAGAACTACCGCTGAGCCGGTGCAGCCGGCTTGTTCCGCCCCTGGTTGGCGGTTCTGGGTTGATCGGGGTGGCACCTTCACAGACGTGGTGGGCTGCAGCCAAGCTGGCGAGCTGCTGGTGCGCAAGGTGCTGTCGGTGCAGCCGGAGTGCCCGGGGGACCCGGCCGTGCGTGCCATAGCTGCGCTGCTGAGCATGGAGCCCGGCGTTATGGCCGGCAGCCCCCTGCCGCTGGGATTGGTGCGGGAGGTGAGGCTCGGCACCACCGTTGCCACCAACGCATTGCTGGAGCAGCGCGGCGCCGGGGTGGTGCTGCTGATCAACCGCGGCTTTGCCGACCTGCTCAGCATCGGCGACCTGCACCGCCCCGACCTCTTTGCCCTGGCCATTCAGCGGCCCAGCCCCCTGCGGGTGCGGGTTCTGGAGGTGGAGGGGCGCCTGGACGCGGAGGGATTCGAGCTTGAGGCGCTGCAGTGGGGAGAGGATTTGCAGCAGCTGCTGCGGCAAGCCCAGGCCGACGGCTACAGCAGTTGCGCGGTGGCCCTGCTGCACAGCACCCGCAATCCCAGTCAGGAGCTGCAGCTGGAGCAGTGGCTCGCACCCCTGGGCTTCGAGGCCGTGGTGCTCTCCCATCGGCTCAGTGGCCAGCCAAGGCTCGTGCCCCGCGGCCAGACCGCCCTGGTGGAGGCGGCGGTGGCGCCGGTGCTGGGCCGCTACCTGCGCCAGGTGCAGCTGGCCTTGGGGCCAGCAACTCGGCTGCGGGTGATGCGATCCAGTGGGGCTCTGGCAGCGCCTGAACTGCTGCTGGCCAAAGACACGATCCTCTCGGGGCCGGCCGGAGGCATGGTGGGCGCCGTGGCAGTGGGCAGGAGGGCCCTTGCTGCCGCTGGGCTGCCGTCGCGGCCGATCGTTGGTTTCGACATGGGTGGCACCTCCACCGATGTGTTCCATTTCGATGACCGCTGCGTGTCAAACGCTGGTGGTGATCTGGCCTGGGAGCGCAGCCCTGCCACCGAGATCGCTGGGCTGGAATTGCAAGCTCCGATGTTGCCGATTCACACCGTGGCTGCTGGCGGCGGCTCGGTGCTGCGCTTTGACGGCAGGCGGCTGCAGGTTGGGCCTGTTTCTGCAGGAGCTGATCCAGGTCCGGCGGCTTACCGCCGCGGCGGACCGCTAACCATCACCGATGCCAACGTGTTGCTCGGCCGCCTGCCGCTTGCCGCCCTGCCGGCTGTGTTTGGCCCCAAGGGCGACCAACCCGCTGATGGGGAAGCGGTGCGGCGAGGGTTTGCGGAGCTGGCGCTTGAGATGGCCGCGGTGGCCCCTGGGATCAGCCCGGAGCGGCTGGCGGCAGGTGCCCTGCAGATCGCCATTGAAACGATGGCGGAAGCCCTGCGCCGCATCTCGATCCAACGCGGCCACGACCTGCGCGAGGCCCTGTTGGTGAGCTACGGCGGGGCTGGCGGTCAGCATGCCTGCCGCCTGGCTGAGGTGCTGGCTGTGACGCGGGTGTTGCTCCACCCCTTGGCGGGGGTGCTTTCCGCCTATGGCCTCGGCATGGCCGAGCAGAGGTTGCTGCTGGAATGCTCGCCGCGGTTGCCACTGGGCCCCGCAAGCCTGCCCCTGCTGCGTCAGCGCTCCGCCGAGCTGGAGCAGCAGGGGTTCGCCGACCTGCGCCGGCTGGGGGATTTGGCCGAGGGGGCCACAGGCCGGATTGGGGTGCAGCTGGAGCTGCGGGCCGCCGGCAGTGAGCGGGGGCTGGAGGTGGCGTGGTTGCCCAACGAGCAAGGAGTTGAAGACCTGCAGCGAGCTTTTAGCGCCGCCCATCTGCAGCGCTTCGGCTATCGCCCGGTGGGCGAAGACTGGATCGTGGAGCGGCTGCTGGTGGAGCTGGCTCCCCCGGCGGTGGTTCCAGAACAGGCAGTGCTTCCAGAACAGGCAGTGGCTGAAGCCCCGCTTGCCCCAACCACTCCCCTGTGGCTGGGTGAGGCGGCCGGCTGGCGGCCGGTGCCGCTGTGGCAGCGCTCCCAGCTGCAGCCCCAGCAAAGGCTCGATGGTCCAGCCCTGGTTGTCGATGCGACCACCACCACCGTGCTGGAGCCCGGCTGGCAAGCCCTGGTGCTAGCCGATGGAGCCCTGCTGTTGGAGCGGGAAGGCGCGGCGGCGGCCAGCAGCGGGGTTGACCAGGCTGTTGAACAGGCTGTTGAAGTTGTGGAGCAGGGGCCCGATCCCACCCTGCTTGAGCTCTACAACCACCGCTTTGCAGCCATCGCCGAGCAGATGGGTGGGCGGCTGCAGCAGAGCGCCCGCTCGGTGAACATCCGTGAGCGGCTCGATTTCTCCTGCGCCCTCTTCGATTCTGCGGGTCAGCTGGTAGCCAATGCCCCCCATATCCCGGTGCACCTCGGTTCTATGGGCGACAGCGTGGTCAGCCTGCTTGCCGCCATCGCCCGGGGCGAGCGCCAACCATTGGCTTCTGGCGATGTGGTGTTGTCAAACAATCCCTACAACGGCGGCACCCACCTACCAGACATCACTGCCATTACGCCGGTTTTTGTCCCTGGTTTGGGCGACTCCCAGGCTGGGGCCCCTTTGTTTTTTGTGGCCTGCCGCGGCCACCACGCCGATGTGGGCGGCATCACCCCGGGCTCGATGCCGGCCTTCAGTCGCAGCATCGATGATGAGGGCCTACTACTCGACAACGTGCCCTTTTTGAGTAGTGGCAACTTTGATGAGTCGGTGTGGCGGCAGCGACTAGCTGCAGGTAGCCATCCAGTACGCAACCCCGACCAGTTGCTTGCCGATCTGCAAGCCCAGGCGGCGGCTAATCGGCTGGGTGTTCAGGAGCTGGGGCGCTTGATTGAGCGCCACGGCCTCGACGAGGTGCGGGCCTACATGGCCCATGGGCAAGCCCACGGTGCCGAGGCGGTGGCTCGGGCGCTTGCGCACCTCAGCGACGGGTCTGCCCGGGTGGAGCTCGACCACGGCGCATTCATCCAGGTAGCTGTTCGCATCGACGCTGAGGCTCGCCGGGTTCAGGTTGATTTCAGCGGAACCTCGCCCCAGCACAGCGGCAATCTCAACGCCCCTTTAGCCGTAACCAAGGCTGTGGTGCTCTACGTGTTTCGCTGCCTGGTGGGCGAACAGATCCCCCTCAATGCCGGCTGCTTCGAGCCGATCGAGCTGATTGTGCCGCCCGGCTCCCTGCTGCATCCCAATCCGCCGGCGGCGGTGGTTGCCGGCAATGTGGAAATCTCCCAAGCGGCAGCCAACGCTCTGTTTGCGGCGCTGGGGGTGCAAGCCGCCGCCCAGGGCACGATGAACAACCTCAGCTTTGGTAATGGCCAATGCCAGTACTACGAAACGATCGGTGGGGGCAGCGGTGCTGGCATCCGCCCCGGTGGTGCGGGCTTTGACGGGGCGGCCGCTGTGCAGAGCCACATGACCAACTCCCGTATCACCGACCCGGAAATTTTGGAAACGCGCTTTCCGGTGCGGCTGGAGCGCTTTGGGATCCGGGCCGGATCGGGCGGGGATGGGCGGTTTCGGGGAGGCGCTGGGGCGGTGCGGCAGTTGCGTTTTTTGGCCCCGATGACCGTTGCCCTGATCTCTGGTGCGCGGCGGGTGGCTCCCGCGGGGTTGGCCGGCGGGCTGCCGGGCGCCTGCGGCCGCAACACCTGGATCGGGGTTGATGGCTCGAGCCGGCAGCTCGACGGCTGCTGCGAGCTGGAGCTCCAGCCCGGTGAAGCCCTGCGCATTGAGACCCCCGGAGGTGGGGGCTACGGCGCCCCCAGTAGGCCATGAGCGCTTTTGCCATCAAATGGTTTGTCGCTGGTGACGACGGTGTTTGGTTCACCAGCCCAAAAACCGAGGCGATAGTGGAGGCGATTGGCAACTAAGTTGTTAAGGCTGGCTAGGTGGGGCCGTGAGCAGGTTGATGGCGGAAAACGCCATGCCAATGCCAAACAACATGCCGATCGCCCAGATGCTGTCTGAGGGCCATTCGGCAATCAGCATGCCGCCGAGTACGGCGGTGACGATGCCGTCAATCAGCACCAAGCCACGAGCCGCTCCCTGGCCGGTGGCCGCGGCGGCTAGCTCCATCACGCCCTCGAAAGCAAGCAGGAAGCCGACAAACAACGTCAAGCTCACCTCACTGGCAACTGGGAATGCCAGCACCCAGACGCCGCCGCCCAAATAAAGCAGGCCGGAGAACAGGCGGAAGATTTTTCCTTTGATATCGGCTTCGCCAGTGAGACGAAGTATTTGGGATACCCCGGCAATCACTGATACGGCCCCAACGGCGATGGTGAGCAAGGTGGCCGAGACAAATGGCAGCACCACCGACAGCCCGGCCGCAGCAAACAGCAGGGCTGCGGTGACCCAGCGCAGGGCGGGAGAAGCAGGAACTGTCACCGGTATAAAAGCAATTAGCTTTCAACTTTAATCGCCGCGCCATAAGGTCCCGCTGTCAGGAAATGCTCACGGCTGTTTAGCAACTCATCACAGCTTTCGGCGTTGCTGGTTGGCTCTCTCCAGCGTGGAGATCAATCGTGTTTGGTATGGGCGCCATGCTTGAGCTGCTACCGCCGCTCAACGACCACAACCTCCCTTGGATGGACGCTATCCCGTCCGATCGTTTTGAACTTTCTGATCGCCATGGGGTTGATTACTTTTGTATTTGATCTCATTGCAGATGCAATCCGCAGATTGCGGCTTTTTGAGGTTAGCTTTTGGAAACTCCTATTTGCCACAGATGCCATCTTTGTGGCGAGCATGTTTCGCATCTCGCGGCAGTTTCATCAACCAGGACTGGCTATTGTGAGTGTCTTGCTGATCAGTCGTTACACCCTGCAGTCTGAACAGCAGAAGGTCAGGTAGTGGTTGTCGGCTGTACCAGTCCCACCTCCACATTCAGGTGCTGATTCGGACGACCGGTGATCAGCATCGAGGCCCGCTGACGGGTGGCAATCGCCCACAACCACTTGGTGAGCAGGGTCAGCCGATTTTCATTGGCGGGCATGAACATCAAGTGGGCCAGGCCCCAGAGGATCCAGCCCGGCAGGCCACTCACCTTGAGGCCGCGGAGGTCGGCGACGGCGTGCAGCGGACCAAGTACCGCCATGGTGCCGAAATCGGTGAACTGGAAGGCTTTGTGGGCTCGGGCTTGAATTTTGGCCACTATGTCGGCCGCCACCCAGCCGCCCATTTGCACTGCGGGCCCGGCCATGCCCGCCAGGGGTTTGCTATCGCTTGTGTGGCTGTAGGAGCAGAGGTCGCCGATGACGCGGATCTCTGGATGGCCTGGAATCGAGAAGTCGGGCTCCACCACCACCCTTCCGCCCCGGTCGACGGTGCAACCGCTGGCATCGGCCAGCACCTGGCCCAGATGGGAGGCCTTCACGCCGGCGGTCCAGCAGATGGTGGCGGCTTCCAGGGTGCGGGCACCTTCGCTGGTGTTAACAACCACTTTCTCCGCCTCAATTGTCTGAACCCGTCCCCCTAGCAGTAGCTCTACCCCTGCGGACTGCAGATAGCTGCCGGCGGCGGCCGAGAGGCTCGGATCCATCGCCCGCAGCACCCGGTCGCCCGGGTCCACCAGGGTCACCTTGCACTGGCGGGGATCGAGCTGCTTGAAGTCGCGGCCGAGGGCATGGGCCATCAGCTCCATCAGGGAGCCGGAGAGTTCGCAACCCGAAGGTCCGCCACCCACGACGACGACCGATTGCAGAAAGGCCCGCCGCACCGGATCGGGGGTCTGTTCGGCCTCCTCAAGGGCTAGCAGTACCCGCCGGCGGATCTCATCGGCGTGCTCGAGAATCTTCATCGGTGGTGCGGCTTCGCGCCATTCGTCGTGGCCGAAGTAACTGCTACCGGAGCCGGCCGCCAGGATCAGGTGGTCGTAGGCCAGCTGCCGGTCGTTGAACACGATCTGCTTCGCCTGGGTGTCGATCTCTTCCACTTCACCCAATAAGACCTGCACGTTGGCTGCCTGCCCCACCAGCTGCCGCAGGGGTGAGGCCACATCCCCCTCCGCAACCAGCCCTGTCGCTACCTGATACAGCAGGGGTTGGAACAGGCTGAAGTTGCGTTTATCGATCAGGGTGACGCGCACCGGCTTGCCAATCAGGGCATGGCAGGCCTTGAGTCCGGCGAAGCCCCCGCCAACCACCACCACGTGGGGCAGGCTTTTGAGACTGCTATCTGGTGGATCGAGCTCAAGGAAGAAGCGTTCGCGGGCCATTGCTGCCTTGACACTCGCCTCAACGTATCGAGCTCGCCATGGTTTGGCCTGCTAGTAGTAGCTCTGGTTACTGAGTCAGTCATGTCTGTTGCGTCTATCCAGGCCTTTGTGGCCCGCGTTGCTGGTGATGCCGCCCTCCGCGACAAGCTGCATGCCGCTTCCGGGGTAGACGACATCGTGGCCATTGCAGCTGAGCATGGACATGCAATTGATAAGACAGTGCTGCTGCGCGAGCACGCCAAGGCGTTGAGCAGCGCCAAGGACCATGAGCTAGCGGCAATCAACAGCTGGGGCGATGCCCTAATGCATTGCTTTGGAGCTACCGAGAACGATTGAGCTGCAGCTGCTCAGTTCGCCCCCAGATAGGAAGCCTGGAGGCTGTTGTCGGCCAGGAGTTGTTCTGCGCTGCCGCCGGTGCTGATGCTGCCCGCCTCCAGCACTAGGCCACGATCGGCAATGGTCAGGGCGGCCTGGGCGTTTTGCTCTACAAGCAGAATGGTGAGCCCGTCTCGGTGCAGCTGGGACAGAGCGGCCATCACCTCGGCTACGAGCCGGGGCGCTAATCCCAGACTCGGCTCATCCAGCATCAACAGGGTGGGCCTGGCCATCAGGGAGCGGCTGATGGCCAGCATCTGCTGCTCTCCTCCGGAGAGGGAGCCGGCCAGCTGGCTGCGGCGCTCGGCCAGGCGGGGAAATAGGGCGTAGCAGCGCTCTAGATCTGTGGTGATAGCGGCTTTGTCCCGGCGCAACCAGGCGCCCAGGGCCAGGTTGTCGGCTACCGACTGGCGGCTGAGCACGCGCCGGCCCTCCGGGCAGTGGCTGATGCCCAACTTCACGGTGCGCTCGGTGCGCAGGCGATTGATCAAGCCGCCATGCCAGAGGATCTCGCCGCTGGCGGGGTGAATCAGGCCGGAGATGGCCCGCAGGGTGGTGCTTTTACCGGCGCCATTGGCACCCAGCAGGGTCACCAACTCGCCAGCTTGCACCGTCAGATTGATGCCATGCAGGGCCGTGATGCTGCCGTAGCGCACCACCAGGTTGCGAAGCTCGAGCAGGGGCGCTTGGGGGCCGTTCATGTGCCACCGCCCAGATAGGCCTCGATTACCGCCGGGTCGCGCCGCACCTGGTCGGGGCTGCCCAGGGCGATGCGTTGGCCGAAGTTGAGCACCGCCAGCCGGTCGCACAGGCCCAACATCAAGGGCACATGGTGCTCAATGATCAGCACCGTCAGCTTGAACTGGTCACGGATGCGCCGAATCAGCTCCCGCAGCTCATCTTTCTCTGAGGGGTTCATGCCAGCGGCCGGCTCATCGAGCAGCAGTAGCTGGGGACGGCTGGCCAGGGCCCGGGCCATCTCCAGCCGGCGCCGGTCTCCATAGGAGAGGCTGGCGGCATCTTGGTGGGCAGTGGCTTTCAGTTGAAATAGGTCAAGCAGCGCTAGAGCCTGTTGCTGCAGCTGGGATTCGCGGCGGCGAAAGGACTGGGTTTGCAGCAGGGCTGCGAGGGGCTGCTGACGGGCGTGCTGATGCATTCCCACGAGCACATTTTCAAGGCAGCTCATGCTGCTGAATAGCCGCAGATTCTGGAAGGTGCGAGCGATGCCGAGGCGGGCAATGCGGTGGCTGCTGAGGCCAGCAAGGCTTGCCCCCCGCCAGCGCACGGTGCCGCTGCTGGGGGCGGTGAGGCCAGAAATCACGTTGAAAAGGGTGGTCTTGCCGGCACCGTTGGGGCCGAGCAGGCCAAAAATCTCGCCCTGCTTCACCTCAAGATCGACAGCCTGCAAGGCCCGCAGGCCACCAAAGCGCACCCCCACATCCTCAAGCTGGAGCAGGGTCATTGCTTTACCCCCTGCGCTGCTGCCGTGGGGATGCCTCGTATTCGCGGCTTGAACGACTTGAACAGCTCCGGGGTGATCACTCCCTGGGGAAAGAACAGGGGACCCACCAGGATCACGGCGCCAAACACGATTAGGCGCAGGTCGCCGACCGGGCGCAGCAGTTCTGGTAGGGCGGTGAGCAGCAGGCCGCCAAACACCGGCCCCAGCCAGGTGCGCGAGCCGCCGAATACCACGAAAGCCAGGGTGG
>NZ_JAGQCR010000073.1:0-12754 GCF_024346295.1 Cyanobium sp. BA20m-14 | reverse complement strand
CGACAGCAGCGAGCGGCTCAGTGCGTAGATGCCGGAAAGTAGGGCGTACTGGGTGGCCGAAAAGCGCGGGTTGCAGAGGCTCATCAGCAGCGCCACAAACACCGCGCCCACCATGCCTCCGCTCAGGTTCTCCAGGCTCACGGCGGCGATCAGCCCGCCGAAGCCCCAATTGAACTGGGCCAAGGCCCAATAGGTGAGGTTGCCGCAAACGCCGGCGATTGCGAACAGCCACAGGGAGCGGTTCATGCCGATCCGGGCAAACAGCACGCCGCCAATCACGGTGCCGGCCATGGTGGCGGCAATCGCCCAGCCCCCCTGTACCAAGCCGATCTGGGCATCGCTGAACCCCTGCAATTTCAGGAAGGGGATGGCCATGGCGTTCAGCAGGCCATCGGGCCAGCGGTAGAGCAGCACCAGCAGCAGCAACTGCCAGGCCCGGTTTGGTCCCGCCCGGAACAGGAACTCCCGCGTTGGACCAAGCACCGCCTGCCGCAGGCTCGTGACCGGGTGTTGCACCGGTTGCAGGGCCGGGGCCCAGATGGTGAAGGGCACTACGGCCGCCAGCAGAGCTGCGGCGGCAAGGAAGGCGGCCGGCCAGCCAAAGCGATCAGCCAGCAGGAAGCCACCGGCACCCACCGCGAGCATGGCGGCCCGGTAGCCGAGGGTGGCTCCGGCAGCACCTGGCCCCCGCTCCGCCTCGGGCAGGAGGTCGGTGCGGTATGCGTCGACAGCAATGTCCTGGGTGGCACTGCAGACGGCCAGCACCAGGGCTGCGATGCCGATGGCGGTGAGGCTGGCTGGATTAGTGCTGGGTTGCAGCAGGGCCATCGCCGCAATCACAGGCACCAGGATTAGCTGCATCAGCAGCAGCCAGCCGCGGCGGCGATCGGGCCAGGCGATCGGCCAGCGGTCTAAAAGCGGTGCCCAGAAAAGCTTGAGGGTGTAAGGCAGCTCAGCTAGCGGGATCAGGCCGATCAGGGCAAGAGGAACTCCGCTAGCGGTGAGCCAGCCCTGCAGCAACTTGCTGCCCACCATCAGCGGGGTGCCGCTGGCTACTCCCTCGGCGGTCACAGCTGTTAGACGCCGCCAGCTGCCGGAACTCTTATCTGCCATCACATAGGCGTTATTCGGAGAACCCTAGGGGCGATGATGGAAGCCAGCACTCGCAAACGCCTCGGCTGTGCAATTTTTTCGCTCCACCCTGCTGCCGGCCGCGATTGTGGTGTTGTTTGGTCTGGCCCTGTTTGCCGTGAGCGCCCGCATCTGGTTACCAGGTGACATGGCGGCCCCCGCCCCGATTGGCTGATTCAACGTTGTGAGCGTTTCTCCCCAGTCCGATCAGCCGTCCGGTGGGGAGAGTCCCTTCGGTGGCAGTCCCCAGGAGCTGTACCTCGACCCCGAGATGCTGGCTCAGGAGCTGGCAGAAGAGCTGCGCGGTGATCCGCTCGACGATCTTGATAGCAGTGATCCAACGGCCAGTGATGTGGCGGCCGAGTGCGATCTGGGCTTGGCATTGTTGCGGGGCGATGCAGGGGCAGACAGCCAGGAGCGGTGGCTGCAGGGTTTGCGCATTTTTTGTGAACACCGTGATCCCCGGGCCCTGCCCCTGTTGCTGCCGCTGCTGACGGAGAGCTGCCCGATCCTGCGGATGAGCGCGGTCTACGCCTTGGGCCGCAACCCCAGCCCCCAGGCGGTTGAGCCCCTGCTGGGCCTGCTGGTCTCAGATGACAACGGCTACGTGCGCAAGGCCGTGGCCTGGAGCCTGGGCAACTACCCCGACGCTCCAATCCTTAATCCCCTAATCCGCTCCCTGCAGGTGGATATCTCCGCGGTGCGCCTCTGGGCTGCCAGCTCCCTGGCTGAGGCGGGCTGCACCGGGCCGGCAAAGGCCGATCCAGCTGCGGCCCAGCTGTTGCTCAGCATGCGCATCGACAGTGAGCCGGCGGTGCGCAGCAACAGCGCCTGGGCCCTCGGTCGCATCTACGGCGAGCTGGTGGAGCCTCGGCAGCAGCTGGTGGTTGAGTCCCTGTTGCACGCCATGCTCAACGATTTCGAATCGGGTGTGCGCGATGAGGCCCGGCTGGCCCTTGAGCAGCTCGAGCAGCCGGAGGTGTTGGAGCGTCTGCAGACCCTGGTGGAGGAGGGGTTGCTCAGCTGAACGGGAGCAGGATTTCCTGGTTAACATCTTCGAACCTTTCCAGCGTGGGATGGAACAGCTCACCATCCGTTATCGAATCCACCCCGATGGGCGCGTCGATGAGCTGGTGGAAGGGCTGAATGGCATGGCGTGCGAGCAGCTCACTGAGCGCATTGAGGCCAGGCTTGGAGTTGTGCAGCAGCGCCGGTCAACGGCTGAGGCCTTTCTCTGCGAGCAACAGGCGCAGCAAAGCCAGTTCCAGTCCCTCTCCTGAACCGATTACCTCTTCCTAGATCGATGTCGCACTTCAGCACCATCAAGACCGAGCTCCGTGATCGCCAGTCCTTGCTCGAGGCTCTCGAGGATCTGGGCCATGGCCCAAGGCAGGGAAGTTTGATGGTGCGCGGTTATCGCGGCCAAACCGTGGAGGCCCAGCTGGCTGTGGCCCAGGCCAATGGCGCTGATATCGGTTTTCGCCTCAATCCTGAAACCGGTAGCTATGAGCTGGTGACCGATCTCGACCTCTGGAATCAGGCCGTGCCGGTGGAGCGCTTCTTGGCCCAGCTCAATCAGCGATATGCCCTGCGCAGCATTCTGGCCGCCACGGCTGAGGAGGGTTTCCAGGTGAGCGAGCAAGCCCAGCAGCAAGACGGCTGCATTGAATTGGTGGTTACCCGTTGGGCTTAGATCCGGGAGCTCACCCCGGCATGGTTGATCCCTCCCTGGCGTTCACCGCCACCGCCTTTTCCCCCGAGTCACGTCGTAGTGGTCACGAACCACTGTTGGGTGGAGCTTTGGGTCAGAAGGCCGTATGGGTTGACGAGGCTGTCTGCATTGGCTGCCGCTACTGCGCCCACGTGGCCGTCAACACCTTTGCGGTCGAGCCCCACTGGGGCCGCTCCCGGGCGATTCGCCAGGACGGCGACGCCACCGAGCTGATACAAGAGGCGATCGATACCTGTCCCGTTGATTGCATCCATTGGGTTGCTTATGAGCAGTTGCCCGAGTTGCAGCAGCAGCTAGACGGCCAGGAAATTCTTCCCCTTGGTGTGCCTTCGCCGGTGCGGCTCAAGCGCACGTTGCCGCGCCCAGGGGCTGCTTAGCCGGCAGCCCCACGGCCCTGGGATAGGTGCGCGGGCAGGGGGCCAGCGGTTTAACCACCAGGGCGTGGCGGCTACCCCGGCCACTAGGTAATTCCCTGGCCAGGCACTGGTCGATGCCAGCCTTCAGGGGGATAAGGGCGGCGCTGAGGTCCCGTTGGTCATCGGCTGACCACTGGCCGCGATAAAGCAGGGCTCGCCCTTGGGGTTGCAGCAGCGGTACCAGGTATTCGGCCACCACCGGCGCGCTGGCCACGGCCCGGGCCAGAGCCCAGTCGAACTGGCCCCGACAGGCCTGCTGCTGGCCGGTGCGCTCGATCCTTTCGCAGCGCAGCTGCACTCGCTCCCCAAGCCCTAGCGCTGCGGCCATGGCCTGCACCGCCTCCACCTTGCGCCCCACCGAATCCACCAGGGTCAACTGGGCCTGGGGAAAGGCGATCGCTAGCGCTAGGCCGGGGAAGCCACCGCCGGTGCCCACATCGATCAGCCGCATCGGTGCCTGGGCTGCCCCCGATTGCAGCAGGGGCACCAGGGGCCAGAGGCTGTCAAACACCTGGGCTATCCAGAAGTCGTCGTCCTCCACCAGCCGGGTCAAGTTGAGCTTGCTATTCCATTGGCGCAGCTGCACCTGCAGGTCGCCCAGCGACTGTTCTTGGGCTGGGCTGGGCTGCCAGCCGAGCTCCTGCCAGAGGGCATTGCCGGTGAGGGTGCGAGCCATCCAGCTTGGTAACGGGTTTCTGATCTCTAGGATCCCGCAGACCGGATCGTTTTCCCGGCGCCCTGCCCTTGGCCAGCTCCCCACTTAGTTATTACACGTTGCTCCAGGTGCAGCAGAGCGCCTCGCCCCAGGAGCTACGCCAAGCGTTCCGGGGGCTGAGCAAGCGCTACCACCCCGATACCACCGTGCTGCCGGCTGGGGAGGCTGCATTGGCTTTCCAGCAGCTGCAGCAGGCCTATGGGGTGCTGAGCGACCCGGCCCTGCGCCAGCGCTACGACGACCAGCTGCGCCCGCCTTCGGCACCCAGTAGCCCCGTTGCACCGCCCCCGACCAGCATTACTCGGCCTGTTTCGGTGCGGCGTGAACTTTCTGGTGGCGAGTGGCTGGCGCTGCTGCTGCTGGGTTTTGCCCTGGTGTTGAGCTTGGTTCTGGGGGTGGGAGTGGCCTGGATGCGCGGCGCCCAATTGGTGCAATGGCCTAGCTGGTGGCCTGAGGGCGCTCCCACCAACGTGACAGGGTTGGTTTCATGACCGAGATGCCCAGTTCCCAGACACCGCTGTACCACCACCCCCTGCCTGCTTTGGAGCACTGGCTGGAGCAGTTGGGTGCCAAGCGGCAGCGCGCCAATCCCTGCCTCTGGGACCTGCACCGCCCTGAATGGAGCGCCCAGATTGAGCTGGAGGTGGACGAGCTCAAAGTGAGCTGGCACAGCGACGGCCAGGTGTGCGTGCGTCACTTTCCCTATGGCTTGTCGCGGGCCGATGCCGAGGCGGTGATCCTGGCGGGGCCTTAACGGCAGATGCGGCTCTGCTGCTCCTCTGCGCTGGAGAGCGGCCCGCAGTTGACCCAGCGCACCAGGGAGGTTTCCACGTCGGTGAACAGCACCAACACGCCGCCACAAAGCAGTACTAGGGCGCCACTTATTAACCAGTGCTGCTTGCTCATCGTCGGGGGTTGGGGGCTGCGCCCATGGCTGCCGTCAGGGTACGGCCCAGATCTTGCGCCCGCCATTGGGCAGCCAGCCCGGAGGCGGTGAGCGGTTCTAAAGGTGGCAGCTGGGCTAGAACCGGCGCTTGGGCCAATGCGGCCAGGGTGGCGGGATTGTCGGGATGGAGCGGGCCATTAAGCACTAGTCCCAACAGCGGAATGGAGCGCTGGCGCAGGGCCTCCACCGACAGCAGGGTGTGGTTGAGGGTGCCCAGGCCGCTGCGGGCCACCAGCAGCACCGGCAGCCTCCAGGCGGCTAGCTGATCGATTTGCAGCCAGTCGCGGCGCAGGGGCACCAGCAACCCACCGGCGGTCTCAACTACCAATGCTCCGGCCATTGCCGGCAGGGCCAGCCGGGCCGGGTCGATCGTGATGCCCTCTAGTTCGGCGGCCCAGTGGGGTGACACCGGCGTCTGCAGCCGGTAGGCCTCCGGTAGCAACCGCTCCGCTGGCAGCTGCAGCAGGGCCTGCAGGCGGCCCGAGTCGCCGCCGCCTTCCAGTCCGCTTTGTACCGGTTTCCAGTAGGTGGCCCCGAGCCCCTGGACCACAAGGGCGCTCACCACGGTTTTGCCCACGTCGGTGTCGGTGCCGCAGATCACCAGGGCGTTGCTGCAGCTGCTCATGGGCCGGGTCGCTGACCAAATAGCACTAATACTTCCCAGCTGACGCAGCCATCTGCTGGCCAGCAGTGCAGCAGCCGGCGCAACTGGGCCGCACTGAGGCGGTTGGCTCGGCTGGCGCTGGCCCCGAGGCCCTGTAGCTGCTGCAGAAAGCCGAGGCCGCTGCCGTAGGCGCGGCTGAAGCGCAGCCGGCGGCTGTAGTGAGCCATCAGGCCGCCCCTGCTGGCGGCGGCCAGCAGGGCTTCGGCGTCGGGCAGGCTCAGAGCTGTGCAGGGCACCCCTGCAGCCGCGGCGGCCTGGTGCCACTGGGGAAAACTGGCGCTTGTCGGCACTGCCAGGCCGAGCCAGCCCCCTGGCCGCAACTGCTCGCACCAGTGCTGTACTTGGGCTGGGGGATTCTCCAGCCACTGCAACGCGAAGCTGGAGGTGAGCAGGGAGGCCTGGCCCAGTTGCTCCGGCAGCCCCCAGTTGAGGTCCCAGCTGAGCTGGCCGCCGGCAGTGGTTTGGGGGTTATGGGCCAGCAGTTCGGGGCAGATATCAAGCTGCAGGAGGGCTCCCTGGCATCCCTGAGCCCGCAGCGCCTGCCCCACCAGCCCGGAGCCCGCGCCCAGATCGGCCCGGGGGCCGGCGGCAAGGTGGAGGGGCGCGCACAGGTGGGCCAGGCGCCAGGCCACCCCCTGCTGCAGGCGGGCATGGCGGGCATAGCCGGCGGCGTGGCGGCCGAAGCGGCTGCTCACTCGCGCGCTGAAACCTGCTTCATTTAAAAGCTTGTCATTTAAAAGCGTGTCTCTCAAAACCGTGTCGCGCACTGGATTTGCGTTCACGGCAGGCCCTCTATCCAGCCACACACGGTGGGCACGAGGGCCGGGCTGAGCAGGCAATGCCCCACGCCCGCCAGCACCAGGTTGTCGGCGGCAGGTAGGAGGTTGCGCAGCTGGTGGCGGGCTTGTGGATTCACGATTTGATCCTCGCCGCCCTCCACTATCAACAGCCGAGCCTGGAGCGGGAAGCCAGGCGGTAGCCCCGCCGTGGCCGCCAATAGGTTTAGATCTTCCGCCAGCCGCTGGCGGCCGGAGGCAGCAATAGGGGCGGCGGCGATGCCAGGGGGCAGCAGGCTGGAGGGTTGGGGGGCTGCGGCGCGCTCCATGAAGGTTTGGAGCATGGCGCTGGCTTCGGGGCCGGCCAGCTGGCTTGCCATGGCCGCCACGGCGCTGCGCAGCCGGCCGCCGCCGGGGCCCTCGGGCACAAAGCGGCCAAAGCTGGCGAGCAGCACCACCGCATCGGCCTGGGCCAGCACGGAGGCGGGCAGCAGATGGGGGCCCAGCGAGTGGGCGATCACCAGCTTCAGGCCCTGGTCGCTCTGCCAGGCCACCGGCCTGGGAGCTTGCCCGCCGTAGCCCCGTTCGCCGCACTGCCACGTCCAGCCGCGGGCGCTCCAGGCGCTTTGGAATGGTTCCCAGCCCTGGGCATCGCCGGCCCATCCGTGCATGGCGATCAGCTGCATGCAGGACTCCCCAGAGCTGTGAGCAATCGCTCCAATGTGCCCGCCGGTAGGTCGTGGCGCAGCACCAGCCGCAGCCGCGCCGTGCCTTCAGGCACGGTGGGGGGGCGGATGGCGACGCTTAAGAGGCCGGCTGCTTCTAAGCGTTGTTGCAGCTCGAGAGCCCGGTGATCGTCGCCCACCAGCAGCGGCAGGATCGGCCCGGTGCCTGGCGGCCGCGGCCAGCCGGCCGCTTCCAGACATGTGCGCCAACGGGCGGCTCGCTGCAGCAGGGCCTCGCTGCGGGGTTCGGCCTGAATCAGGGCCAGGGCGGCCAGGGCGCCGGCGGCCAATGGTGGGGCTAGGGCCGTGGTGTAGCGGTAGGCGCCGCTGGATTGCAGCAGCCAGTCCCCCACCAGGGCATCGCCGGCCAGAAAGGCCCCGCCGCCACCAAAAGCCTTGCCCAAGGTGCCGCTGATCAGGGCGATTTCGGGCTGGTTGTGGCCCAAGCCCCGTCCGCCGGGGCCGAGCACTCCCAGGGCATGGGCCTCATCGAGCAGCAGGGCGGCGCCGTGTTCGGCGCAGAGGGCCGTCAGGACCGCCACATCCACACTGGTGCCCTGCATCGAGAACAGGCTCTCGCTCAGTACCAGCAGCCGCTGTCCGGGAGCGCGCCGGCGGGCTGCTTGCAGCTGGGAGTCGAGCTGGGCCAGGTCGTTGTGGGCGAAGCGCTGCAGCCGGGCACCGCTGGCGCGCACCCCGGTGAGCAGGGAGTGGTGGATCAGTCGGTCGGCCAGCACCAGGCTGTGGCGATCAGCTAGGGCCCCTACCGCCGCCAGGTTTGCCTGAAAGCCGCTGGGAAATAGCAGCACCTGCTCGCGCCCCAGCCAGGCCGCCAGCGCTGCCTCCAGCTCGTCATGCACCGGCCGACTGCCACTCACCAGCCTCGATGCTCCTGCCCCCAGTCCCTGGCTGGCCGCGGCGGCCTGGGCGGCTGACACCACCTCGGGGTGACGGCTCAGACCTAGGTAGTCGTTGCTGGCTAGATCCAGCAGGGGGGCACTCCTGCTACCGGGAGTTGCCAGATCAAGGGTGGCGGCGGTTGCGGCGGGGGCAAAGCTGCGCAGGCCGCGGCGGCGCTGGGGGGGAATGGCTGCAAGTTGACGCCGCAATTCATCCCGCCAGCTGGCGGCTCTTTCCCCTGAGGGGGGAGAGGTGGTGCCGGGTTGTGTCAACGACCGGACATTGCTCCGCAAACGCTAAATCCGAGCTTGTGCCACGGCCTGTTGCTACTAGAGCTTGCCCGAGGCGGAACAGGCTCCTCCCTCATAGGATGGCTTCATGATCCAGCTCAAATAGCAGCGTGCCTGAAACGGCGCCCAATGGGCTGGATCCTGCAGCAATTTTCCCCTTCCCGCTCGACGACTTCCAGCTCGAGGCGATCGACGCGCTCAACCAGGGCCACTCGGTAGTGGTGAGCGCCCCCACGGGCTCCGGTAAGACCCTGGTGGGTGAGTACGCCATCTACCGCGCTCTGGCCCACGGCCAGAAAGTTTTTTACACCACGCCGCTGAAGGCCCTCTCTAATCAGAAACTGCGCGATTTCCGGGAGCAGTTTGGTGCCGACAAGGTGGGGCTGCTAACCGGTGATATGAGCCTCAACCGGGAGGCCCAGGTGGTGGTGATGACCACCGAGATCTTCCGCAACATGCTCTACGCGGAAGCCGATGCGGGAGATGACCCGCTTGAGGGCGTGGAGGCGGTGGTGCTCGATGAGTGCCACTACATGAACGATTCCCAGCGCGGCACCGTCTGGGAGGAGTCGATCATTCACTGCCCGCTGCCGATTCAGTTGGTGGCTCTTTCGGCAACGGTGGCCAATGCCGGCCAGCTCACCGACTGGATAGAGAGAGTGCATGGGCCCACCCAGCTGGTGCTCAGTGACCACCGGCCGGTGCCGCTGGCCTTCAGCTTTTGCAGTGCCAAGGGACTGCACCCCCTGCTCAACGACGAGGGCACCGGGCTCCATCCCAACTGCAAGGTGTGGCGCGCCCCCAAGGGCAGCCAGCGCAAGGGTCCGAAAACACCGAAACCACCCCAGCCCGAGGCTCCGCCCCTGGGTTTTGTGGTGGCCCAGATGGCGGAGCGCGACATGCTGCCTGCCATCTACTTCATCTTCAGTCGCCGCGGTTGCGATAAGGGCGTCAAGGAGCTGGGCAAGGCCGCCCTGGTGACGCCTGCTGAACAGGCGCGCATCAAGGCCCGCCTGGATCTGTTTATGGCAACGACCCCCGAGGCGGTGCGGGAAGGCGGCCACGCTGAGGCCCTGCTGCGGGGCATTGCCGCCCACCATGCCGGCGTGCTGCCGGCCTGGAAGGAGTTGATCGAGGAGCTGTTCCAGCAGGGGCTGATCAAGGTGGTGTTTGCCACCGAAACCCTGGCGGCCGGCATCAACATGCCGGCGCGCACCACGGTGATTTCGGCGCTGAGCAAGCGCACCGAGCGAGGCCACCGCCCTTTGATGGGCAGTGAGTTTTTGCAGATGGCGGGCAGGGCCGGCCGGCGCGGCCTTGATACCCAGGGCTACGTGGTGACCGTGCAGAGCCGCTTTGAAGGCGTGCGGGAGGCGGGCCAGCTCGCTACTGCGCCGGCAGATCCGCTGGTCAGCCAGTTCATGCCCAGCTACGGCATGGTGCTCAACCTGTTGCAGCGCTACGACCTGGCTAAGGCCAAGGAGCTGGTTGAACGCAGTTTCGGCCGCTACCTGGCCACCCTCGATTTAGTCGAGGACGAGGCCCGCATCGGCCAGTTGATGCAGCAGCTCGAAGGCCTGGAGGATGGCTCCGGCGAGGTGCCCTGGGACGACTTCGAGGACTACGAAAAGCAGCGAGCTCACCTGCGCGAAGAGAGGCGCATCCTGCGGATCCTCCAGCAACAGGCCGAGGAAACCGTCGCCCATGAGCTCACCTTGGCGCTGCAATTCGCCAGTGAGGGCACTTTGGTGAGTCTCAAGGCGCCCCAGCTACGCGGCCGGGTAACGCCGGCGGTGATTGTGGAGAAGGTGAAAGGGCCGGGGCAGTTTCCTTTGCTCAAATGCCTCACCGACGAGAACCTTTGGCTGTTGCTGCCCTGCCACGGGGTGGTGAGCCTCCATGCCGAGCTCAGTTGCCTGCAGGTGAGCCAGGTGGATCCCCCCGAGTTGCGCCAGCTTGGCGAGTTGCGCCACGGCGATCAGGCCAGCGGTGGCCTGGCCCTTGCCGTTGCCCACATGGCCAGTCGCCACGACATGGCCACGCCCCAGTACGACCTGGCCGGTGAGGTGCAGGACCAGGCCCAGCAGGTGCATCAGCTGGAGGAAAGCCTGGAGCTGCATCCGGCCCACCGCTGGGGCGACCGCCGCCAGCTCAAGAAGCACCGCCGCCGCATGGAGGAGTTGCAGCTGGAGATCGAGGAGCGCCAGCAGCTGCTGCACTTCCGCTCTAATCGCCACTGGGACACCTTCCTGGCCCTGATTGAGGTGTTGCGCTTTTTTGGGGCTCTGGCGGGAGCTGATGGCCTGGAGCCCACCGAAGTGGGCCGCACCGTGGCCGCCCTGCGCGGCGACAACGAGCTGTGGCTGGGACTGTCGCTGATGAGCGGCCACCTCGATGAGCTCGATCCGCCCCAGCTGGCGGCGGTGTTTGAAGCCATCTCCACCGAAGTCAACCGGCCCGATCTGTGGTGCGGCTACCCGCCGCCACCGGCCGCCGAGGAGGCCCTGCATGATCTGTGCGGCCTGCGCCGCGAGCTGGAGCGTCAGCAGGAGCACGCCAAGGTCAACTTCCCGCTTTGGTGGGAGCCCGAGTTGATGGGCCTGGTGCACGCCTGGGCTAAAGGTGCCAGCTGGAGCGACATGATTGCCAATACCTCCCTCGACGAGGGTGATGTGGTGCGGATCTTGCGCCGCACCGTGGATTTGCTGGCCCAGGTGCCCTACTGCGAGGCAATCAGCGAGCAGCTGCGCAGCAAGGCCCGCGCTGCCCTCAAATCGATCAATCGCTTCCCGGTTTGCGAGATCGAGGATTTGGTGGCTAGTGGCAACGGTCACCTGGATCCGGCGATCGAGCGCCCCCAGTCTTGAGGTTGGTGGGCCGTAACCCATGATCAACTCCGCCCGCATACGCATCATTGCCGTCGGCAAGGTGCGCAAGGGCTGGGTGAGCGAAGGGGTAGAGACTTATCGCAAGCGGCTCCCGGGCCTGGAGATCGTGGAACTGCGGGACGGTGGCATGGCCCGCGAGGCGGAGGCCATATCCGCTGAGCTGCGCGGCGGCGAGCAGTTGGTGGCCCTGTGCGAGGAGGGCCAGAGCTACGACTCGTTGGCCTTCGCCAAGGCGCTTGAAGGTTCTGGCTCGGAGCGGCTGGCGTTTGTGATCGGTGGGGCTGATGGTCTCGACCCGGCGCTCAAGGGGCGGGCCCACTGGCGCCTGAGCCTCTCACCGATGACCTTCCCCCACGAGCTGGCGCGGCTGCTGCTGTTGGAGCAGCTTTACCGGGCCAGCTCGATTCAGCAGGGCGGGCCGTATCACCGCGACGGCGCTTGACTGGGGTAGTGCTTACGCCCCGCGATGACCACGATTGACAGCCGCTACGAGGGAGCCCTGCGCTGCCACTCCAGCCACGGGCCTTCGGGCTGCGAGCTCGAGACCGATGCCCCCACCGACAACCAGGGCAAGGGGGATCGTTTCTCGCCCACCGATCTGGTGGCCACGGCCCTGAGCACCTGCATCCTGACGATCCTGGGGATCGTTGCCGAGCGCCACGGCTGGCCGCTGCAGGGGGCCAGCGCTCGGATTGAAAAAACCATGACCCCCGAGGCGCCACGGCGCATTGCCCTGCTGGAGGTGTGGATCAGCTTGCCGGCGGGTCTCAGCGAGGAGCAGCGGGCCGTGCTTCACCGGGCCGGAGAGACCTGCCCGGTGAAGCTGAGCCTGGAGGGTGCTGTGCCGATGCGGCTGCACTGGGCCTGAACTGCCTGCCAGCTCAAATCCTTAGCTAAATCCCTAGTCGCTGCCAGATCACGTCCAGGTTGGCCTGATGCAGATCGGTGCTGAAACACTCAGCCAGCTGCTCAGCGCTGAGCTTGCTGATCACCTCTGCATCGGCTTCAAGGTTGGCGCGGAAGTTGCCGCCGTCCATATTCCAGGCGCTGTGGGCGTTGCGCTGCACGATCCGGTAAGCGTCTTCGCGGTTGATGCCGGCTTCCACCAAGGCCAGCAGCACCCGCTGGCTGAACACCACTCCGCCGTAAACGTTCATGTTGCGGGCCATGTTGTCTGGGTAGACCCCTAAGCCCTTCACTACCTCGGTCATCTCCCGCAGCATGAAGTGCAGGGTGGCGGAACAGTCGGGCAGCATCATGCGCTCCACCGAGCTGTGGCTGATGTCGCGCTCGTGCCAGAGGGCGCAGTTTTCCAGGGCCGCCACCACATAGCTGCGCAGCACTCGGGCCAGGCCACTGATCCGCTCGCTGCGGATCGGGTTGCGCTTGTGGGGCATGGCCGAGCTGCCCTTCTGCCCCTTGGCGAAATTTTCCTCCACCTCGAGCACGTCGGTGCGCTGCAAGTTGCGGATCTCGGTGGAGAAGCGCTCCAGTGCCGCGCCCACCAGGGCCAGGGTCTGCACGTATTCGGCGTGGCGATCGCGGGCGATCACCTGGGTGCTGGCGGTGTC
>NZ_JAGQCR010000072.1:0-12807 GCF_024346295.1 Cyanobium sp. BA20m-14 | reverse complement strand
ATCGAGCCAGCGCCCCCAGAAAAGCCATCGGCAGGCCGGCCAGCAACATCGGCCAGAACAGCCGCCAGCGCAGGTGGCCGGCTCGCACGAACTGCCAGCTGCCCTGGGCCGCCACCGCGATGTTCAGGATCAGGGCAAGCGGCTTGATCTGCTCCGCCGGCAGACCGGCCAGGGCCAGCACGGCGATGTAGCCGGAGGCGCCCGCATGGCCCACGGCTGCATAGAGAAAGGCCACCAGGCCCAGGAGCGGCAGCAGCCAGAGGGTCACAGCCAGTGGTGCGGATAGGGCCGGCACCGCCATGGTGGCAACGGCTACGCAGGGGAGCAGTGGCCTCAGCTGCCGCGCAACAGCACCGGCACCCGCTTGAAGGCCGGCGTACCGCTCTCGGGATCGTTCACCGCCCGCATCAGCACATTGGCCTCCGGATAAAACATCAAAGCCGCGCCGCAGCGCACCGAGCCGGGAATCAGCTCGATCCCATCCAGCTGGCCCGCCTCACCCTGCACGGTCACCCGCTGGTGGGCCCGCAGCCCACAGGCGGCCAGATCCTCTGGGTTGACCAGGATCGTCTGACGGTGCGGCATGCCCCGGTAGCTGTCGCCCTGCTTGTAGACCACCGTATTGTGCTGGCCGTAACTGCGGGCGGTGATCAGGTTCAGCACCAGGCCCTGCTCGCCGGCGGCCAGGCCGCCGAAGTGATCCGCATCCGGCAATCCGAGCTCGGGCAGCGGCGTCACCGCCAGCTGGGCCCGGCCAGTGGCGGTGGCGAAACGGGGCCCCTGGAACACCCGGCCGGCCACCTCGAATTCCTTCTTGCTGGCGTCGATCTCGGCGATGGCGGCGTAACCGGGCACGGTGCGGGCGATCAGCTCGCGCACGTACACGGGATCCTGCAGCCGCCGCCAGTCGATCGGCTCGGTGCCGTGCAGGCGGTGGGCCAGCTCAGCCAGGAACTCCACCTCGCTGATCAGCTGGCCGCTAGCCAAATGGGTGCTGCCGGGCTCGTTGAGCCGCACCCAGTTGTTGCCCGATTCCACCGTGGTGCGGTGGGGCGTCTCGAAGCGGTTAAACACCGGCAGCAGCAGGGTCTGGCGCGCCGCCAGGCCGTGGAAGTGGCCGGTGTTGGGCTTGGTGGCCAGGTAGATGATCGTGTCGATGCGGCCAAGGGCGGCCTGGGCCTGGCGGCTGTCGGGGTTGGCGCCGTAGAGGTTGCCGCCCAAACAGAGCAGGGAGTCGACGGCGCCGGCAGCGGCCGCCTCGATCAGGGCGCGGGTGTTGTAGCCCCGGGTGAGGCTGAGGGGCCGGCCGAGCAACTGCTCAAGCGCCAGCCGCATCGGCTCGCGCAGATTCACCGTCACCCCCATCGAGCCGAAGCCCTGCACGTTGGAGTGGCCGCGGATCGGCATCGTGCCCGCCCCCGGCCGGGCCACGTTGCCCGTGAGCACGGCCGTGTTGGCGATCGCCTGCACGTTGGCGGTGCCGTTGGCGTGGTGGGTGATGCCCATCGCCCAGGCAAACACCACCGCCTTGCACGCAGCCAACCGGGCAGCGGTGTGCTCCAGCTCCTCGCGGCTGAGGCCGCAGCAGCCCGTGATCGCCTCCCAGCTGGTGGTCTCGATCTGCTCGATCAGGGCCTGCCAACCATCGGCATGGGCCTTCACGAAGTCGAGGGCGATGGCGCCACGCTCCAGCAGGGCCTTCTGCAGCCCCAAAAACACGGCGGTGTCGGAGCCTGGAATCGGCTGCAGGAACAGCGAAGCGATCTCACTGCCCCCGCCGAGCATCGAGCGGATCGGGAAGGCGGGCGAGCCGAACTTGAGCAGCCCCGCCTCCAGCACCGGATTAATCACGATCACCGTGCCGCCGCGCTCGCGCAGGCGGATCAGCTCGTTCATCAGCCGCGGGTGGTTTGCCGGCGCATTGGAGCCCACCAACACCACTCCATCGGCTTGCTGGAGGCTCTCGAGGCTCACCATCGAGGTGCCGCTGCCAAACACCCGGCCTAGGCCGATGCTGGAGGGGGCATGGCAGAGGTCAGAGCAGTCGGCCAGGTTGTTGGAGCCGAGAGCCCGCAGCAGCAGTTGCAGCAGGTAGGCGGCCTCATTGGAGGAGCGCCCGGAGCTGTAAGAAGCAACCCGCTCCGGCGACGGCCTAGCGAAGGCCGCGGCGCTGAGGTCTTGCACTTCTTCCCAGCCGATCGGCTCGTAGTGGTCGCTGCCGGCTCGCTGAATCAGGGGTCGATCGAGCCGGCCCAGCTGGTCGCATTCGGCGGAGCTGAGCTGCTGCAGCTCGGCCAGGCTGCGGCCGGCAAACACCTCCGCTGGCACCGCGGACTGCAGTTCCGCTCCGATCGCCTCCACACTCTTGAGGCAGCGCTGCAGCCGCTCACCCAGTTCATCGCGAAAGCCACCGTTCTGGCCGCCCGTGCCCCAGGCGCAACTCAGGCAGGCGCTTTTGTGGTTGAGGGTCTGCCAAAGCCGCAACCCCGTTGGTGAGAGGGTGGCGCGGGCCCAGCCGTCGATCAGGGGCCAGCCGCCCCCGCTGGCGGCGTCTTCTGGGTCCGGTGGCTCAGACGATGCCTTTGACTGGAAAGCGGCTGGCGAACCAGATTGCTCAGGCGCCATGGCTGCTATGCCGGTGTTTTTCAGAGCCTAGGGGTATGGCAAGGTCGCTCTTTATGAATCGCAGCCCAGCCAACGCAGCAAGCAGCGCCCGAAACCCCGAGTGGTAAGTGGGGCTGTAGCTATAGCGTTGCGGCCATGGCCAGCGCCACTAACCATCCCAAAACCGTAGCCAGCCGCGTCCCCCCAAACGACCGACTGGGCCGGCCACTTGGGGTGCTGCGGCTGTCGCTCACGGCCCGCTGCAACCTGGCCTGCCCCTACTGCCTGCCGGATGGCAAGGAGCCACCGGGCCTGCTGACGCTGAAGCAGCGGCTGGGGGTGATCGGGGCGGCGGTGAACCTGGGAGCCCGCAGCCTGCGGCTTACCGGCGGAGAGCCGCTGCTGCACGGGGGCTTGGAGGAGCTGATCGCCGCTGTGCAGCCCCTGCGCGCCACATACCCGGAGCGTCCCGGCCTGGGGGAGATCGCTCTCACCAGCAATGGCCTTTTACTAACCGCTGAGCGAGCCCAGCAGCTACGCGCCGCAGGCCTCGACCGGATCACCCTCAGCCTCGATGGCACCACGGCTGGGTCGGTTGCCCGCATGGCTGGCCTAGCCGATGCCGCCGCCGGTGAGCGGGCCTTGGCGGCGGTGCTGGCGGCGATCGTGCACGCCAGCACCGCCGGCTTTGATCCCGCCCGCGGCGCCCTCAAGCTCAACGCTGTGATTCAGCGCGGCGCCAACAACGATCAAGTTCTGCCCCTGGCGGCTCTGGCCCGGGAGCGGGGGCTGGAGCTGCGGCTGATTGAGTTCATGGACGTGGGCAGCCGCAACGGCTGGCAGTACGAGGCGGTGTTGAGCGCCGCCGAGATGCTGGAGCAAATTGGCAGCAGCTGGCCGCTTGAGCCGCTGGGCCGCACCGCCCACGGCACCGCCAGCCGCTGGCGCTACCGGGATGGGGGCGGCAGCCTGGCTGTGGTGGCATCGGTGAGCGCACCTTTCTGCGGGGACTGCAACCGTCTGCGGGTTACCGCAGATGGCGTCGCCTACACCTGCCTTTTTGCCGCCCCGGGCAGCGGCTTGGATCTCAAACCATGGCTGAAGGAGGAGTCAGACGCCGCAGAACTCGAGCTAGCCATGGCCGCCCTCTGGAATCAACGAAGCGACCGCTATAGCGAAGAGCGCAACACTGCAAAATCTGCCAACAGCACACACGCCGAGATGGCCTACCTAGGGGGCTGAATGGATAACCAAACAGCATCAGCCTCGCCAAGTGGGCATACCTCCAGCCATGAAAGTGCCCCGATGGCGCCATAGGGCCTCAGGAGTCACAGTGATGTGGTTGGCGGCTGCCAACTCAGCGGCCTCCTGGGTAGACCGGGTGGTCAGCAAAGCGGCAGTAAATGCAGGATCGCGCCGCGCCAGCTCTTTGAGATCGTGCAGAGCAGCCGTAGATTGCGCTTGGCAGGTAGTCATCTCACTTTCCTCAACTATCTGCACCCAGGCTAGGAAGCCTTATTCAGTTAAGAGGTGAGCAAAAACACCCGTCTTGTCTGACATGTAATGACCAGGCTCATACCTCCCGCAACCGCGGCAGCAGCTGCACCAAATTGCAAGGGCGGGTATCTGCATTGAGCTGGGCAGCAATCAGCCGGTCCCAGGCTGTCTGCACCGCATCGAGGGAACCCGGCAGCACAAAAATCACGGTGCCATTAGCCACCCCCGCCAGGCAGCGGCTCTGCAGGCTGCTGGTGCCAATCGTTTCAAAGGAGAGCACCCGAAATAACTCACCAAAACCATCGATCGTCTTATCGAGCAGGGGTGCCACCGCCTCCGGGGTGCCATCGCGGCCGGTGAGCCCGGTGCCGCCAGAGCTGATCACCACCTGCACAGCAGGATCAGCAATCCAGCTACTGATGGCGGCACGGATCTGGTAGCGGTCGTCCGGCACCAGCAGGCGCTCCACCAGCCGGTGACCGGCCGCCTCTAAGCGCTGCTGCAGGGCATCACCGCTGCAGTCCTCAGCCAATGTGCGCGTGTCCGACACCGTGAGCAGGGCGATGGCGAGGCTCACGGGCAGGGCTCAGGCGTTTGGGGCATTCTGGGCGGCGTAGCTAGGAGCTCCCTAGCGATCACTTAGCCCCAACCCTGCTGCTGCAAGCCATGGCCGTCTCCACCGATCCGGCATCGCAAGTGCAGGTACGCCTTTTCGCCGGCTTGCGAGAAGCGATGGGCTGGAGCGAGCAACTGGTCGAGCTAGCCCCAGCCGCTGGGGAAGCCAACCCTGCTGGCACAACACCTGAACAGCTCTGGCGGCAGCTAAACCTGCAGCCCGCCTATCCCCCCGCCGGCGTGCGGGTAGCAATCAATCAGCAGTTCGCCGCCTGGGACTCAAGCCTGTTCGCTGGCGATGAGCTGGCCTTCCTGCCGCCAATCAGTGGTGGCTAACGCGATGTTGGCAATCCAGCTGGAAACGGTGCCGTTCGAGCCGCTGTCGGTCCTGGCCGAGTGGCAGGCGCAGCTAGCCCTTTTGCCTGGCGGCATGCCGGCGGCCGAAAGCCAGTTCATCGGCAGGGTTCGGGGCTGCGATGCCACCGGAGAGCCCCTGGAAGCTTTGGAGCTGGAGCACTACCCCGGCATGACCGAGGCCTGCATCGCCTCCCTGTCAGCCGCCGCCGCGGGCCGGCACGGGGCGACTGCAGTGCTGGTGAGACATCGGATCGGTCTGGTGTTGCCGGGAGACGCAATCGTGCTGGTGGCGGTAGCGGCCGATCGCCGCGGCCCGGCCCAGCGCTGCTGCCAAGAGCTGCTTGAGGCCCTCAAGCACGAAGCCCCCTTCTGGAAACGGGAATGGAGCCAGGGGGTGGGTAGCTGGATCACGGGCAATACGCCCCTATGAAGCTCGGACCCAGGAAGAAGTCCGCGACTCAGCAGACCCCAGCTATCTGTGCCACATTCATGGGCATAAAAACTTGGAGAGCTGGCCGTGCACATGGTGGCGAATTTTTGGCCCGGAGCGACGCTGGAGCAATTCCAAGTGGAACTGGCCCAGCTGGAGGGCAAGGAGCAACCTCAAGCCCAGCTGCTGCGCACGGTGGCGGAGGTGGAAGGGGGCTTGATGATCGTCTCCCTTTGGGAAGGGCAGGCGCAATACGACAGCTGGGCTGAAGCCACCCTGTTGCCCCAGATCGATCTTCCAGGGGGCATGGAAGGTCGCCCGGAACAACGCAAGGGGCTGGTGGTGGATCACTACTCCGTGCTGCCTGCCAGCTGAGCAGTTGGGGCCGCGGCCGGCACGCGGCTCAGAAGATCGGCAACCGCAGCAGCTGGGCCCAGAGCTGCGTTCCCGCCTCAAGATTGCCCAGCTCCGCCGGGATCTCCAGCAGCAGATCGGCCCCCTGCAGCGAGCCGATGCGGGAGGAGGCCTGGGAGCCCTCCACCCGGGCCAGCAAGCCCCCATCTGCCGCCACCACCAGCTGGGCGCGGGCCAGCTCCGGCCGCCCCGCCCCGCGCCGCAGCTCCTGATCCAGCCGCACCCGCAGACGGGGGAGCACCTGGATCGCGCCACCCTCCAACCGCTGCAGCGCCGGCCAGAGCAACTGCAGAGCCGTGATCGCCGCCGCCACCGGATTACCCGGCAACCCAAAAAAGGGCACGCCTGCCACCTCTCCCCAGGCAAAGGGGCGCCCCGGCTTGAGGAACAGCTTCCAGAAGCTCACCTCCCCCAGCTCCCCCACCAATTGGCGGATCCAGTCGCTGTCGCCAGCGGAGACGCCGCCGGTGCTTACCACCACATCGCAGCCGGCCGCCAGCTCCCGCAGGGCCTGGCGCAGGGGCTCGGGCTGATCGGCTACCAACCGCTGCTGCGTCACCCCATAACCCAGCTGCTCCAGCAAAGCGGCAAGCAGGACCGAATTGCTCTCCCAGATCTGGCCAGGGCCCCGAAGCAATCCGGGACTGAGCAATTCATCACCACTGATCAACAAACCCAGCCGCGGCCGCTTGGTCACCGTGAGCTGCTGCACACCGCAGCTGGCCAGCCTGCCCAGCTCGGCAGCCCCCAGCCGGCAGCCCACCGCCACCAACTCCTGCCCGACGGCAGCCTCCTCCTCTGGCCCGCGGATCCAGGGGTTAGGACCGGCCGGGCGCACCAGCTCCAGGCTGGGACCTTGGGGCAGCTCCAGCGGTTGCACCAGCTCTTGGGGCAGCACCCGAGCGCTGCCCGCGGGCACCACGGCGCCGGTGAGGATGCGCACCGCCTCACCCGCTGCCACGGCCGAGCCATAGGGGGCACCGGCGGCCGAAGTGCCCCGCAGGCGCCAGCGGGCACCCACCAGCGGCTGCTCGGATCCGGCAATGGCGTAGCCATCCATGATCGAAGCCCGGAAACCCGGCACGGCTGCCGCCGCCAGCACCCGTTCAGCGGTGATGCGGCCCAGACAGGCCGCCAGCGGCAACGCCTCGCAGCGCCCCAGGGGCTGCAGCGACTCCAGGATCTGGGCCCGGGCCTGGTCGAGGGGCAGGCCCTCCGGGCCGAAGGGCTCACTCATGCCGTTGCCAATCCCCGCTGCGGCCGCCACTTTTGGCCAGCAGCCGCACCGGACCGATGGTCATGGCGGGATCGGCGCTCTTGAGCATGTCGTAGAGGGTGAGCAGGCCCACCTGCACGGCCGTGAGCGCCTCCATCTCCACTCCGGTGGGACCGGTGGTGCGGGCGATGGCGCGCAGCCGCAGGCCACTGCCATCGGTGGCCGGCTCCAGCTCCACGCTCACGCCGCTGAGGGCAATCGGGTGGCAGAGCGGAATCAGTTCCCAGGTGCGTTTGGCCGCCTGGATCGCTGCCACCCGCGCCACCGCCAGCACATCGCCCTTGGGGGCCCGGCCCTCCAGCACCAAGGCCAGTACTTCGGGGGCCATCTGGATGAACCCCTCAGCCGTGGCCTGGCGGGCGGTGGCGGGCCGATCGCCAACCTCCACCATGTGCACCTCGCCGGCGGCATTGAGGTGGCTCAACTGGGGTGCAGACATCTCCTAGTCCTCAAACCGAGCGCCAGGCCCAAGCATGGATTGCCCGACGCCAAACGTCCCCACCTTCTCCCATAACGTGAGGGTCGCTTCCCCCTCGCGATGACCGCTCGCCGCACCATCCCGGTCCTGCTGCTTCTGGCCGCCGGCCTCGCCCCCCTGGCGCCACCCAACGCCCAGGCCGGCCCACTGCTGCGCCGCGCCCAGGAACGCAAGGCCTGCCAGGAATTCGCCGGCAAACTCCAGGCCGCATCCGGCAATCCCCAGCAGGCCCAACTGGTGTATCAGCAGGGAGTGCTGAAGCTGGTTGAAACCTTCGGCGAAAACCCCTGTGGCGACATCCCTGCACCCACCGCAGCTGCTCCAGCTGCCCCGGCACCTGCACCAGTCACCTCAACAGTCACCGCACCAGTCACCGCGAAGCCCGCCAATCCCCAGCAGGCTCAGGCGTGCCAGGAGTTTGCGAGCAAGCTGCAGGGCGCCCAGGGCAACCCGGCCCAGGCCCAGCAGATCTATGCGATGGGCAGCCAGAAACTGAGCGGCATGTTCGGCCCCAACCCCTGTCCACAGATCAAGGCTCCCTGAGCGCCTAGGGCTGCAGCTGCTCTCTCAGCATCCTGGCGATGGCGGCGCAGGCCTCCTGGCCTGCGGCGATGGCACCACTGAACAGGATGAAGTCGTGGAACATGCCTTCGTAGCGCTGCAGGGTCACCTGACCTCCGGCCGCATCGAGCCGTTCGCTGAACACCTCACTGTCATCACGGGCTGGATCGTGGCTGGCGGCGATCACTAGAGAGGGCGGCAGATCGCGTAGGTCGCCCACCAAGGGCGAGCCGCGCCAGTGGCCGGGATCGGGCTGGTAATGGGAGACATACCAGCGCATGTCGGCCGCCGAGAGGAAGGGGGCTTCGGCCAGGTCGCGATAGGAGGGCAGCCCCAGGGAAGGATCCAGGGTGGCGCAGGCCAGCACCAGCGCTCGCGGCTTGCAGAGGCCTGCCGAGCGGGCGGCCATCGCGGCCACCAGGGCCAGGTTGCCGCCGGCGGAATCCCCCATCACCCCCAGGCGGTTGATATCCAGGCCCAGATCACTCCCATGGCTTACCAGCCAGTGCAGGGCACACTCCACATCGTCGGCGGCCGCGGGCCAGGGGTGTTCCGGCGCCAGGCGATAGTCCACGCTCACAAAAGCACAGCCCGACTGCTCGCACAGGGTGCGGCAGAGGCTGTCATGTGTTTCGATGCTGCCGATCACCCAGCCGCCGCCATGGGCGAATAGCACCACCGGTAGCAGCCCGGAGCCGCAGCCGGGTGGCAAGTAGAGGCGGGCCCGCAGCTTGCCGCCCAGGTATAGGTTCTCGGTGGTGAGGCGATCCGATCGCGCCTGCGCCCTTGGGTTGGGCTGGCCGGGGTCACCCAACCGGTCGATCAGGGCTCGATCCTGCAGAGTGCGGCGCTGCTGGCTGAGGCGGGTGCTCCAGGTGACCACGCCTGGCTGCCGTTCCTGACGCAGCACTGAGCCCGCCAGGTAGAGGCGATCGAGCAGATGGTCCAGTTCCGCCTCGCTGCGTCCCATGGCCTCGGCCAGTTGCGGGATGGTGGCGCCTTTGAACCGGATCAGCTGGCGCAACAGGGAGAATTCACCTTGCTGTCGTTCCAGGTCGTAGAGGCGCATGCCCAGGCGCCGGGCAGCCTGGGGAGAGAGCTCGGAGACCGGCCTGACGCCAGCGCGCTCCAGGCGTTGCAACAGGGCAGTGCAGTCGGGATGGAGTGGCAGCGCCGTCCCCTGGCCAGGCTCCATCTCAGATCTCCGCGAGGATCCGCCGCGCCATCGCCCCCAGCTGTTGCGACCAGGCATGCTCGGGGTCGCAAACGACAAATGGGGAGGCGGAAGCGTTCATCGCCATCGCTTCGCTGAGGGGCAGCACCGCACCCACCTCGGCCTGGTAGGCAGACGCGACCCGCTCCCGCACGGCTTCGACGGGCATCAGCTCCGGCACCTTGTTGATCGCCAGCAGCAGGCTCGGCACCTCGAGTCGGCGGGCGATGTCCACGGTGACGGCGGTGCCCTGGAAATCCTGCTGATCAGGGCGCAGCACCAGCAGCAGCACATCCGAGAGGGTGAGCGAGACCAGCGTCTCCTCGTTGAGTCCGGGGTGGGTGTCCACGATCAGCACATCGAGGGCGAGCTCATCGATCAGGGTTTGAAAGCCGGTGTTCAGCAGCCCCACGTCGTAACCCTCCCGCAACACCCGCGTGATGTCGGTGGCCTTGATACTGGCAGGAATCAGTAGCAGCTTGCCGCCGCTCGCCACCGTGCCGACCCGGTCGGTGATGTCGTGCACCACCTCGCTGATCCCGCACTCCCCGTGCAGGTAGTCGTTGATGCAGCGACCGAGCGTTTCGGGTTCAAAGCCGAACAGCACATGGATGCCTGGCGACTGGATATCGGTGTCCACTACGCCGACCCGTCGTCCCTGTTGGGCCATCACCGCCCCCAGGCTGGCGGTGATGTTGCTCTTGCCAGTGCCCCCGCGGAACGAGTGCACCGAAACGATCAGGCTCATGGAGTCAGGAGGGGGGAGGAGAAGCCTGGCGGCTGGCTCGGCGCTGCTTGCGCAGATCCGCGGCGGCGGCCTTGAGGTCGTTGAAGAAATCACTCTCAACTATCGACGCCACATCGCTTTCGCGCCGCCCATGGTCGATTTCGATGTGGAGGGCGGCCACTTGGGCCTTGAGAGTGGCTTCCCGTTTCTGGGCCTGGCGCGCGGCCTCCTGGATGCGACGGGCCAGGAAGCCCAGGTCATCGCGGCGGCGGATCACCTTGGCCAGCAGCGAGTCTTCCACTGGTTGGTTGGTTTCCAGTTGCGTCGCCGCCTCCGTGAGGGTGCGCAAGGGGCCCGAGATGGTTCGACTAGCGGCGATGGCCGCCAGGGTGGCCAGCAAACTCAGCAAGGAGGCCAGCAGCACCACCCGATGCTGCACCGCCGCCGTGGTCAGGCTGAACAGGGATCGGGATTGCAGCACCACTGCGGTCCAGCCATCGGTTTCGAGGGGTTGCCAGGCGGCCACCACGGGATGGCCATCGAGTTCACCCAAGCCAAAGCCTGGTTGGGCGGCTCCCCTCAGGGGCAGCAAGTTGGCTGAGATCGGGTGGTAGCTCAGCTGGCGGCGGAAGCGCTGGCCCCGATCGATCGGGGCGTTCAGGCTGACGCTCCGTTGGGTCCCGCGGGCCCTGTCACCGCCTGGGCCGAGGATGCCCAACCTCAGGGAAGGATCCTTGGCGGAGGAGATCAGGCCATCGGCTTCCACCACCATGGCGCTGTTGCCCTCAGCAACCTGCAGAGACGAGGAATTGGCCAAGGTATGGGTGGCCACCACCGCCACCCCCACCACCTCCTGGCCGTCGCGCACCGGGCTGGTGATCGAGATCGTTGGCGAGGGGTTGGTGGTGGAGATCGGCAGATAGGTGCCGCTCACGTAGGATTACTGCCGCAGTCCCCGCTGGAAATAGGTGCGGAAGCTGTAGTTGTGGCCGATCAATTTGCGGTCGGAGGCGGCGATGCAGTTGCCCTCGCGATCGAGCAGGTAGGTGAACACCACATGGGGGTGGGAACGCTGCAGGCGATCGAGCAGATCCAGCACCCGCTGCTTGCGTTCGGCCCGCTGCTCTGGCGGTGATGCCGACAGGCTGATCACACCGGGATCCTTGGATACAAAGCGGATCAGCTCCACATAAGCCTGAATTTCATGGTTCAGGCCGCGGGCCACCGAGCTGGCCAGACCCGCCAGCTGCCTCTGGCCACTCACCTCGGCCTCCCGCTCTGCCATCGAGGCGCCTACAAAACCCACCAACAGGGCGGGCAGCAGCGAGAACAGCACCATCAGGCCGCCAAGCTTGATCCCCACGGGCCAGGTGGCCGGATCCCGCAACCGGGGACGGTTGGCCTGCTGGAGATTTGATTGGGGCCCGGGCACCGCTGGCTCTGATGCCTGGACGAGCTTGGGGGCTTGGGGGGCGAGATCCAGCAGTTGGGTGAGGTTCGCCAGTTGATCTGGTGTGCAGGGCACCGTCTGCCTGATCTGGCGCAGCAGCTCGCGGCGCAGCTCCCCATCGCTGGGGATCAAGGGCAGCCACTGGTCGGGTTGATCTAGCAGGCGATCAAGATCCAGAGCGGTGGGTTTGGCTGTACGGGCTCTGAGGCCCCGCAGTTGGGCATCAAGGGCATCACCAGGCCCGTTGCTGGGGCGTCCTGGCCATGAAAGATATCCAACAGCTGCTGCTGCAGCAGGCGAGCGCGGCGCTGACGGGCAAGCCCACCCGAAACTATCTCGGCACGGCTGATCAGCCCATCCTCCATTCGGACGCGTTCCAGACGCCTCGGAGAGCCTAGGGAAAGCGGCTAGGAGCCTGTCGCGCAGATCCGCCCGCACCTCTGCACAGATGCCCCTTAATCTGCGCAGATCGCTGTGACTGCAGTGGATCTAGGCGCGCACACGGTGGCGGAGGTGGAAGGGGACTAATGATCGTGTCCCTCTGGGAGGGACAACATGAATACGACAGCTGGGCTGAAGCCACCCCTTGCCCCAGATCGATCTTCCAGGGGGCATGGAAGGTCGCCCGGAACAACGCAATGGACCGGTTGTGGATCACTTCAGAGCTGCTCCAATTCGATCCCATAACGTGTGGCTTGACGCACCCGCCAGCCACCCTGCCGTTGTCATTACCCCGCCCCTCCACCTTCTTCTGCGCCTTCCTGACCCTGCTCAACGACCGGCTGGGGGAAAGCATCGTCTTTCCGCTGCTGCCCTTTTTGCTGGCGGGCTTCACCAGCGATGGCCGGGTGCTGGGGCTACTGGCGGGTAGTTACGCGGTGGCTCAGTTCGCCTTCACGCCCCTGATCGGTGCCCTCAGCGACCACTACGGCCGCAAACCGGTGATCAGCGTCTGCGTGGCGGGCTCGGTGCTGGGCCTGGCCCTGTTTGCTCTCACCATCAGCTTGCCCTGGGCCAACCTTTGGCCCGCCGCCCAGGCCGCCGGGTTGCCCCTGGCCCTGCTGTTCGGGGCTCGGTTGATCGATGGGGTGAGCGGCGGCACCGCCGCCACAGCCAGCGCCGTGCTGGCCGACATCTCGCCGCCGGAAAAACGAGCTAAGGCCTTCGGCTTGATCGGGGTGGCCT
>NZ_JAGQCR010000071.1:0-12879 GCF_024346295.1 Cyanobium sp. BA20m-14 | reverse complement strand
AAAACCAGATGGGCCCCTGACGCCAAGGAGTGCCACGACAGGTAAGACGAGGGCAGGGCCGTCACAAAGCTCTAAGCAGCTGGGTTCCCAGCGTAGGAACCCGCCACCACTGCCTAGGATTGGGGCACGGTTTACGTTCAAAACTGGCCCGCTATGACGCCTTCCCTTGCCAACTTCCTGAGCAGCCTCGCCTGGGGGGCCGTGATCGTGGTGGTGCCCATCACCATTGCCCTGGTGCTGATCAGCCAGAACGATCGCCTCGATCGTCGCCTCTGAAGAGCCGGGGCCAGTGTAGGCAGCCCAGGCAGCCTGCCTACACTGGCCCCTCTGCCTACAGTGGGCAAATGGTTGAACGGGTGAGACGCCGTGGTTAATGCCAGCCTGAATTGGGCCAGCATCGTGGGCATTGTGCTGGCCGTCGGCGGCGCCCTGCTCTATTTCATGCGGAGCTTCAAGCCCGCCCTAGCCCGCGACTACGACGTTTTCTTCGCGGCGATTGGCCTGCTTTGCGGCGGCATTTTGTTTTTTCAGGGTTGGCGCTTAGACCCCATCCTCCAGTTTGGCCAGTTCCTGCTGGCCGCCACCACCGTTTTCTTCGCCTACGAAAGCGTCCGGCTGCGGGGTGTGACAACCGAGCAGGCGCGGCGCTCTTCCTACTTCGACGACGACGAACCGATGCCCACCCCGGGGCCCGCCCGCGCCCGGGTGGGCGGAAGGACCTGGGGTGAAGCTGATGTGGATCGCTTTGATGAGCCCCAGCCCCTGCGCCGCCGCATTCCCTCCCGCGAAGACGAAAGCGAAGACGAAGACTTCTACAGGGCACGCCGGCCCAACCGCACGGCCATCCCCGAGCGGGCAGCCAGCCGCAGGCCGGCCCAGGCCGACTGGGCAAGCCCAAGCCAGGAGCCTGAGCCCAGCCGTTTCAGCGGCTCAGCACGGTCAGCCGCCAGGCCAGGCACCGATTTCGGCTCCCGCCGCCGCGAGCGTGATGCCACCCCAGAACCGCGCCGGGGCAGCCGACCCACTGCAGCACCTGAGGCCATGCCCCGCTCCACCAGGCGAGCCACCACCCCTGAGGTTGCCCCCCCAACCGGGCCAGCCGGAATCCCCCAGGGTTCTCCCATCTCTGGGGCAAGCGAGCAGATCAGCGATGCAGAATTCACTCCGCTGAAACCCCGCGGACCTGGCGAACCCCGGCCCCGGGACAACAGCTCCCGCTTCGACGACTGAGGCGCCCTGAACCAACCCAATCCGGCGCCAGCCCTGGCAGCCCTGCTGCTGCCAGCCTGCCTCCTGCTCCTGGCAGGCTGCAGCGGCGGACCCTGGTTCGGCCGCCGCAGTGCCGGCCCCGCCGGCGGCCTCGGTGAAGCCAGCCGCCAGGAGCCGGCCCTAAGCGGCCAGGGGCGGCTCCTGGCCTCAGTGGTGGAACGCAGCAGTGGGCCCACCCTGCTGCTACAGGAACAACCCAGCGGGCGGGTCGTGAACCTGCGCCACTTCCAGAGACACCAGCCCCACAGCTCCCCCTCCCTCAGCTGGAACGGCCGCTACGTGGCTGCCCTGGTGCAGCAGGGCAGCCAGCGGGTGCCCTTGATCGAAGATCGGCTCAGCGGGGCCCTGCACAGGCTGCCCCTGCCGGCCGATCACACCGCCCTGCGGCTCAGCCTGGCCCCGGAGGCGGGTCGGCTGGCCGTGCAAATGGCCCTCGATGGCCAGGTGCGGGTGCAGTTGTTTGATCTGACTGGCCTGCTGGAGCCCGACCGCCCGGGCGGGATGGCCATCCAGGGGGGCGGTCCTGGAGCCCCCCCATGAGGGTGCCTGACCTTGCAACGGCCACAGGCACCCTCTTGGCCATGGCCCTGCTGCTGGGCAGCTGCATGGGGCCGATGCCGAGGCCAATCAGCCCACTCAACAGCCGCCTCGAGGCCTTGGGCGCCACGCGGGAGCCTTCTCTCTCGGGTCGCTGGCTGGCCCTGATCAGTGGCCGGGGCGGGCGGGAGCAGGTGATGCTGCTCGATCTGGAGCGCCAGCAGCCCCAGCCCCTGCTGGGCCTCAACCGGGCCGATGCCCAGCCCTTGAGCGTCAGTGTCGATGCAGCTGGGGAAAAAATCGCCCTGGTACGCCAGCTGGAAGGCCGCACCGAGCTGGTGCTCTACCGCCGCTCGCTGCAGAGCCTGCAGCCGATCGCCATGGTGCCCAACGGTGTGCCAAAAGCGGTGCAACTCCAGGCCGATGGCCGCCAGCTGGCCGTGCAGGTGAGTCGCAACGGGATCTGGCAAGTAGACCTGATCCAGATCCCCTGAGTGCGGCCAAGGCCTCAAGTGAGAGGCCTTGGCCGCACTCAGGGAGATGACTCAGGGCACCAGGCCAGCCCAGTGCAGGAAGGTGTCTCCGCTGATGGCCTCGATCAGCAGCAGGGCCGCAAAGCCCACCATGGCAAAACGACCATTGACCCGCTCGGCGTAGCCACTCCAGCCAAAAGCCGGAATGTCGCCGGTAGTGGCACTGGTGGTTGAACTAGTGGTTGGATTGGTAGTTGGAGTCTCAGCAGGCATGGGATCAGGCATGACGTCCCACGTCATAGCCGGCCGCTGGCAACAGTCGCCACTTACCACTGCCGTCGAGCTCCAGCACCGTGTCGTGGAAGGCGGTGAGGGTGGGGCGGTGACCCACGCTCACAAAGGCCATTTCCCGCTCGCTTAGCAGGGAATAGAGGTGGCGCTCCGTGGCCACATCGAGGGCGCTGGTGGCCTCATCGAGCACCACAAAGCTGGGTGAATTGAGCAGCAGGCGGGCAAAGGCCAAACGCTGCTGCTCGCCCAGGGACAACAGCCGGGGCCAGTCTTGGATGATATTTAGGTCGGGATAACGCTGCACCAGCTCGCCCAGGCGCACCTCCTCAAGCACATGGCGCAGCTGGCCATCGCTAAAGCGATCCGGCTGCTGGGGATAGCAGAGCTGCTCCCGCAGGCTGCCCAGCAGCATGTAGGGCTTCTGGGGAATGAACATCAACTCCCCCTCGCTGGGCCGCTCCACCCGGCCGGATGCCGGCGGCCAAAGGCCGCTCACCATGCGCAGGAAAGAAGTTTTGCCACAGCCGGAAGGGCCTACCACCAGCAGGCGCTGGCTGCGATTCACCTCCAGGCTCAGATCCCGAATCAGTGTGCGGGTGGTGCGGGGCGGCACCAGGTCCACATGGCTGACCAGGATCGAGCCGTCGTCGCGGCCCCCACTGGTGGCCGCCAGCTGGGCCTCTAGGGCGGCGGCTTCAGTGCCGATCGCATCCACCTTGCCCTGGAATCCCTCCAAACGGCTGATCGAAGCGGAGAAGGCGGCGAGGCGATCGATGTTGTTAACGATATAGCTCACCGAAAACAAAACCTGGCTGAAGGCAATGCTGGCCTGGGTAAATACACCAAAATCAACCTGCTTGGCGAAGTAGATCGGCGCAATCACCAGCCAGGGCAAAAATCTTGAGAAGTAATCATAGGAGCGCTGGATCACACTGATCAGGGCTTCCCAGACGATCAAACGGTCATAGTTTTTAATCGCCCCGCCCAGCCGCCGCTGGGCCTCGTTGGCTTCCTGCTGCTCTCCGCGGTAGAAGGCGATCGACTCGGCATTGTCGCGGATATGCACCAGGCCATAACGAAAATCGGCCTCTAGCTTGAGCTGCAAATAATTTAGATTGACCAGCTTACGGCTTGCAAACACAATCAAACCCGTGCCCCCCACCGAGTACACCAACAGAACCAAGGCTAGTTGGTCGCTGATGTTCCATAGGACAATGATGAAACTGGCGAAAGTGAGCAGGGCTGCGATGATCTCAACAACAACGCTCAAGCTAGTGCCAGTAAAACTGGCCGCATCTTGGGAAATTCGCTGGTCTGGATTATCAATTTCTTCGATCGACTCGTCGTTTGGGTTGAGAATATAATAGGCCCGATTAGAGAGGTAGCGATTTAATAAGCGCCCACTCAGCCACTCTCGCCATAACAAGCCAAGCTTGGGAATCAGGTAGCTCTGGATCGCCCGGATAGGCAGGGCCAGCACCAGACAAAAAGCATATATGGCTACGATTTTCCAAAAATCATCCGCCTTATAGGCCACCAGGGCATTTTCAATATTGCGAGCGATGAAGCTGATTCCCACATTTATCCCATTGATCACCAGGATCAGCAGGGTGATCACTCCCATCAGCAGCCAGGGCAGCCAGCGGCCCTGCCTCAATTTGCCGCGAAAGGCCACAAAACAGCCCAGCCCACCGGCCAGCAACACCATCACCAGCGGCCCGATCGGGCTACGCCAGATCGCCGCCACCTGCTCCGGCACCCCCGGCAAAAAGCGGCTGCGCAATTCGGGGATCAGGGCCCCACTGAGGGCCAGCACCCCAGTCAGCAGTAGCAAGGTGCTGCCCACCACCACCGCCAGCAGCGCGGCCACCAGCAACAGGAACTGCCAGCCCCGGGTGTCGTCCACCGGCAGGAAGTAGGGCTGGGCGAGACGCTGCAGCTTGGCTAGCTGATCGCGTAGGGCCTTAAAGAAATTCATGGGGGGAGCTAGATCAGGCCATTGTTGCCGGGCCGCGCTCAGCCCGGGGGCCAGGCCAGGGGACGCCCACCGATCACGTGCACATGCAGATGAAAAACGGTTTGCCCGGCTGCCGCGCCGCTATTGATCACAGTGCGGAAGGCCTCTAGCCCCTCCTGGCGGGCAACCCGTGCCGCCACCAGCAACAGATGGCCCAGCAGGCCCTGATCCTCTGCACTGGCCTGGGCCAACTCGGGGATGGGCTGGCGCGGAATCACCAGCACGTGCACCGGCGCCTGGGGAGCCACATCCCGAAAGGCCAGGCAGTGTTCATCGGCAAACACCTGATCACAGGGGATCTCGCCACGAAGGATGCGCGCAAAGATCGTGTCTTGGCTCACAGGGGCACCAGGGGTGGGACAGGGGTGGCACTAACAAGCCAGTGGCCCCAGGCAGGATGTTGGCACGGTGCAAGACGGCGGCGCTGCTCGGGCTGGAGGCCCGGCCTGTGCTGGTGGAAGTGGATCTGGCACCGGGGCTCCCGGGGCTGCAGATGGTGGGGTTGGCCGATGCCGCCGTGCAGGAATCCCGGGAGCGGGTGCGCTCCGCCCTGCGCCACAGCAACCAGAAAGTGCCCCAGACGCGGGTGGTGGTGAATCTGGCCCCGGCCGACCTGCGCAAGGAGGGGCCCGGCTTCGACCTGCCGATCGCCCTGGGGCTGCTGCTGGCCTCAGGCCAGTTGGCCGAAGCGAGCAGCGAGGCGGTATGGAGCGCGGGGGAGCTGGCCCTCAATGGGGAGTTGCGACCGATCCGGGGGGTGTTGGCCATCGCCATCGCCGCCCGCCAGCACGGCGCCCGGGCCCTGGTGGTGCCCCAGGCCAATGCCTGGGAGGCCGCCCTGGTGGACGGATTGCAGGTGTGGGGTGCCAGCGATCTGAACCAGGTGCTCTGGCACCTGCAGCATCCGCACGCCAGCCATCAGAACCTGCAGCCGCTTGGCCCCCAGGCGCGCCGGCCAGGCCCAACTGGCCCGGAGGTCGGCGATCTCGCCGCCGTCAAGGGCCAGGCCCATGGCCGCCGCGCCCTCGAGATCGCTGCGGCGGGAGGCCATCACCTCCTGCTCTGCGGCCCGCCCGGCAGCGGCAAAACGATGCTGGCCCAGCGACTGGCCGGCCTGCTGCCAGCCCTGAACCCCGCCGAGGCCCTTGAGCTCACGGCCATCCACTCGGTGGCCGGGCTGCTGGACAGCAGCCAGGGCCTACTCGAAACCAGACCCTTTCGGAGCCCCCACCACAGCTGCTCGGCAGCGGGCCTGCTCGGCGGCGGCGGCTTGCCGCGCCCGGGCGAGCTGGCCCTGGCCCACCACGGGGTGTTGTTCCTCGATGAACTGGCCGAATTCCGGCGGGCGGTGCTCGACCAGCTGCGCCAGCCGCTGGAAGACGGGGAAGTATGGATCCACCGAGCGCGACAACGCACCCGCTTTCCCTGTCAGATCACCCTGGTGGCAGCCACGAACCCCTGCCCCTGCGGCTGGCTGGGGGATCCGGAGCGCAGCTGCAGCTGTGGCGAAGGGCAAAGGCAGCGCTACTGGGGGCGGTTGTCAGGCCCCCTGCTGGATCGCATCGACCTGCAGGTGGTGATGCGCCGCCCCAGCAGCCACGCCCTCACCGCCCCCTTTCGCCAGCACAGCGATGAGGATGGGCCCGAGTCAACGGCCGTGGTGCGGCAACGGGTACTGCGGGCCCGCGGGCGCATGGCCGGCCGCAACCCCGCCGGCTGCAGCAATGGCCGCATTCCCGGCGGCGTCCTGCATCAGGTGGTGCAGCTGGAGCCCCAGGCCCTGCTGGTTTGGGAGGGAGCCTTACGGCAGCGGCAACTGAGCGCCCGGGCCGGGGCCCGACTGCTACGGGTCGCCCAGACAATCAGCGACCTTGGTGCCCAACCTCAAATAAGTGCAGCTGCAATCGCTGAAGCTCTCACCTACCGGTCTTTTGACCAGTTGCAATGAGCTGGTGACTCAGCGGCGGCGGCGGCGCTGCTGGGCCTTGCGCTTGTATTTCTCTACGGGAGTTTCGTGGTGGCGCAGGCGCTTGAGGTCGGCAAAGATGCCCGCCTTGGACACCTGGCGCTTGAAGCGGCGCAGGGCCGATTCAATGCCTTCGTTTTCGCCGACGGTGACCTGGGTCATGAAGCGCTGCGCTGCTCACGGAGTTGTTCAATGTAGCAACAGCCTCATACCTGGGGTTCGCCTGGCTGGGGCCGCCCAGGCTGTACTGGCTGCACCGGCTGCACTACTGGTTGAACAGGTTGTACGGGTTGTACAGGTTGAACGGACTGGTCAGGATTGACAGGTAGGACCGGCTGGGCCAGGGCATCGGGCCAGCCCTCGCGATAGACGTAGACGTGGCCCAAGTTGCGGCCGCCGAAGGCCCGGCGCTTGAGCTGCCAGCCCGGTTCAAACACCAGCTGCAGAAAACCCGTGCCGGAACCCTGGGTGCGAGCTACCACCATTTCCGGCCCCGCCCCGGCCTTGGTGGGCATGGCCAGCAACAGGTTGTCGCCACTTTTGCGCACGACGGTGAGCCGGTAGCTGGCAGCCAGATCGTCGCCGCCCACCCGCACGGAGTAGCCATTGGCATCGATAAAGCGGCTGCAGATGCCGGTGAAATCAAAGCTGCCCAGCAGCGGCTCTACCGGCGCCGGCGCGCCAGGCACCACTGCAAAGCAGGGCCGGGTGGGCTTCACCTGTTCGTAGATGTTGAGCTGGGCTCGCGTGCCATCCCCGATCGGCGCCGCCACGAGCACAAAGCTTTCCTGGCTCAGGTCGACCGCTTGAAACAGGGCGCTGGCCCGGGAAGGATCGGGTGCCCAGACACCCAGAACGGCCGTGAATGCTGCCAGAGCAAGCGCAGGGGTGCGGGGATCGGGCAAACGCATCGCGGCATCGAGTAGTTATCTATGCAATCGTATGCACCCTGGGAAGCCCCGGCTAGGCAGGCTTGTTGATGCGAATGGCCACCAGCAAGGCCAAGAGGGTGCCCGGCAGGCTCAAGCCCAGAATCCAGCCGGTGAGCTGGGTTCCCAGGTCGGGATCGCCATAGGCGAGCTCAAACACCGAGCCGGTGGCCGCGATTCCGAGCAGGCAGGCCAGGGCCAGGAACAGCCCGGCCAAGGGCTTCATCGGCATGGGGAAAACCTGATTGGCATGGTGGAAAGCTCAGCGAATGGTGTGGACGTCGGCCCGCTGGAAGCCCTTCTCCTGGAGCCCCTCGTTGAGGCTGAGCTCATCGGTGACCCGGTCTACGAACAACACCCCGCTGAGATGGTCCATTTCATGCTGGATGCAACGGGCCAGCAGCCCATCGGCCTTGAGCCGCTGGGGGCGGCCCAGCTCATCGCGGAAGCTGACCTCAACGGCAGCTGGACGCACCACATTCAGATAGACGCCAGGGATGCTCAGGCAGCCTTCCTCATAGGTTTCGATGGCGGCCCCAAAAGAGCTGATCTCCGGGTTGATCAGCAACAGCGGCGGGGCGGCGGCATTTTCGGGATCGAGATCAATCACCAGCAGTTGCTTGTTCACGCCCACCTGGGGGGCGGCCAGGCCGATGCCACTGGCGCTGTACATGCTGCGCAGCATGTTGCGGGCCAGCTCGCGCACGCTCCCATCCACCTTGCTGATGCGCCTGGCGGTGGTGCGCAGCTCGGCATCGCCCAGGGTGTGGATGGTGAGGGGGGGCTGCTCAAGCGCCTGCTTGGGCACCTGCACGCCGCGGCTGGCCTGCACCGCGGTGCGAGCCATCTGGGCAAAGCTGGCAGCGGAGCTGGGGGCCAAAGGATACTTGGATAGATAAGGCCGATCTTAAGCCGGTACGCCCAAACAGCCGCCCCCTGCTGCCAGGTTGGGGGGCCAGGTTGAACAGCACACTCTTCAACTCGCCTTTGAACTCGCCTTGAACTCCCCGTTGGACTAGCCGTTGAACGATCTGTTGAACGATCTGTTGGGCCCAGTATTGAAGCCATCCTTGGGGGGGCCGGCACGGGCCGAACTGGAGCAAGGGCCCCTGGCCGCCTCGCTGGTGGAGGGGTGCATCCCAACGATCAAGGAGCCCAAGCTCAGGGGTGGACGGCTGCTATGGCTGGAGCAACGCCCCCAGGAGCAGGGCCGCACCACCTTGATGCTGCGTGAGCCCGCTGGGCTCCAAGCCCGCGAGCTCACCCCCGGCCACTGGAACCTGCGCAGCCGGGTGCACGGCTATGGCGGCGGCGTTTATGCCCTGGCCAACGACACGCTGGTCTTCGTCGATGACGGCGACCGCTGCCTCTGGCAGCTCCAGCTAGGTGGGGCCGCCCCCAGCCAGCCCAGCCGTCTCACCAGCCCCACCGATCGCGCCTTCGCCGATGGACTGATCGACAGCCAGCGCCAGCGCTGGCTGGGCGTAATGGAGGCCGGGGGCCGCGACCAACTGGTAGCGGTGCCCTTAGCCGGGGGCGAGCCGGAGCTCCTGCACCTGGCAGCCGACTTCTGCGGCTATGCCGCCCTCAGCCCCGATGGCGGGCAGCTGGCCTGGGTGGAGTGGCGCCAACCCTGGATGCCTTGGCAGCGCAGCCAGCTGTGGCTGGCCCGGATCACCGCCGCCGGAGCCCTGGAGGATCCCCGGCCGGTGGCGGGCTCCGGGGCGGGCTCCGGGGCGGAAAGCCCGCTGGCCAGCTCGATATTTCAGCCGCTCTGGATCGGCCCCACCGAGCTGGTGGTGGCCAGCGACGCCACGGGCTGGTGGAACCTGCAACGGCTGGAGATCGGCACCGGCAGCTGGCAGCCCCTGCTGCCGCTCGAGGCCGAATTCGCCATGCCCCAGTGGGTCTACGGGATGGCCACCACAGCCTGGGACGGCGAGCAGCTGATTGCCGCCGCCTGCACCCGTGGCGTCTGGCAGCTGGGCCGGGTGGATCTGGCCGCCGAGCGCGTGGGCACACCAGAGGCCTGGCAGCCCATAGGTGTGCCCTTCGACGACCTGGCCGCCCTCTGCGCCGAAGCCGGCCAGCTGGTGGCCGTGGCAAGCAGCCCCACCATCCCGGAAGGGCTGCTGGAGCTGGAGCTCGCCGGCGGCAGCTGGCGACACACGCCCGTGGCCCCCTGCCCGCTGGCCCTGGAGGCGATCAGCCGGCCCGAGCCGCTCTGGTTTGCCGGCCATGGGGGGCAGCAGACCCATGCCTGGTTCTATCCGCCCGCCACCGGGGCCTGCGCCAGCTCGCCGCTGCTGGTGAAGGGCCACAGCGGCCCCACCGGCATGGCCCGCCGGGGTCTGAACCTGGGCATTCAGTTCTGGACCTCGCGGGGCTGGGGCGTGCTGGATGTGAACTACGGCGGCTCCACCGGCTTTGGCAGGGCCTACCGGGAGCGACTCGATGGCCAGTGGGGCGTGGTGGATGTGGCCGACTGTGCCGCCGCTGCCCAGGCCCTGGTGGCGGCGGGAAAAGCCAGCGGTGCGCGCATCGCCATCGAAGGCGGCAGTGCCGGTGGCTTCACTGCCCTGGCCGCCCTCTGCTTTACGGATGTCTTTCGCGCCGGCGCGAGCCGCTACGGCGTCAGCGACCCCAGCGCGTTGGCGAGCGAGAGCCATCGCTTTGAAGCCCGCTATCTCGATGGGCTGATCGGCCCCTGGCCCCAAGCGCGCCCCACCTACGAGGCCCGCTCACCCCTGGCCCATGCCGGGCAGATCCACTGCCCCGTAATCTTCTTCCAGGGCCTCGATGACCAGGTGGTGCCGCCGGCCCAAACCGAGCGCATGGCCCTTGCCCTGCAGACCCAAGGCATACCGGTGGAGGTGCATCTGTTTGCCAATGAGGGCCACGGCTTCCGCAGCGGTGCGGTTCGAATCGAGGTGCTGGAAGCCACCGAAGCCTTTTTCCGCCGCCACTTCCAACTGTGAACCCACCCGAACTCTGGATCGAGGCCCTGCCCAAACTGGGCTGGCTGGTACTGGCCATCGCAGCCCTCAGCCTGACCCTCGCCCTGGGGCGGCGGATCGGTTCGGCTCTGAAGCTACGGCTCTGGGGGATCCCGGAGGCCCTGGTGGCCGGCTTGCTTGGCCTGCTGCTGGCGCCGGGCGGCCCCTTGCCCCTGCTGCCGGTGCCGGTGCTGGAGCTATGGGCCGATCTGCCGCTGGTGCTGCTCACCCTGGTATTTGGCTCGCTGATGCTCAGCAAACCTCTGCCCCAGCTCGGCAGCCTGTGGCGACCGGTATCAGGCCAGGTGTCCCTGGCCCTGGTACTGGCCTTCGGCCAGTACGTGGTGGGCGGCCTGGCGGTGCTGCTGGTGCTGCAGCCCTTGCTGGGGGTCAGCCCGGTGATGGCCTGCCTGATCGAAGTGGCCTACGAAGGCGGCCATGGTTCCGCCGCGGCCATGGGCCCCAGCTACGCGGCCCTGGGCTTCCCCGGTGGACAGGATCTGGGCCTGGCTATGGCCACCGTGGGACTCCTGAGCTCCACCCTGGTGGGAGGCCTCGTGGTGGTGCTGGCCAGGCGCCAGGGCTGGTTACTGGCAACCAGCCCGACCAAACCCACCCAGGGCGAAGGGGCCAGTGCGGCCGCCAGCCCGGCTGGACCCGCCGCCTGGGCCGTGAATCTGGCCCTGGTGGGGGTGGCTGTTTTGGTGGGAGAGCTGCTGCTGCTGGCCCTGCGGGCACTCACCCTGCCCCTGGGCGGGGGCGTGGCCGCAGTGACGCAGGCCCTGCCGGTGTTTCCCCTGGCCATTTTGGGTTCACTGTTTGTGCGCTGGGTCCTGGAGCGCAGTGGCCGCAGCCAGTTGGCCTCGGCGCCAATCCAGAGCGAACTCAGCACCCTTGCCGCCGATCTCCTGATCACGGCAGCCACCGCAGGTCTAAACCTGAAATTGCTGCAGGCCGACTGGCTGCCGCTGACGGTTCTGGCCCTGGGGGGACTGGCCTGGAACCTGGCTGTGGTGCTGCTGCTGGCGCCGCGGGTGCTGCCGGCCGACTGGTTTGAGCGGGCGGTGATCGAATTCGGCCAGGCCACCGGCGTGGCCGCCAGCGGCCTGCTGTTGCTGCGCATGGCCGACCCGGAAGACCAGAGCGATGCCCTGTCCGCCTTCTCGATCAAACAGCTGTTGCTGCAACCATTTCTGGCGGGCGGAGTGATCACGGTGGTGGCCCCCCTAGCGGTGGTGGGCTGGGGGTTGCCGGTATGGACGGGCTTCTGCTTTGGCCTGGTGCTGCTGGCCGGCGGGGCAGGGCTGTGGTTGGCCCGCTCTCAGCCGGCGGCCGCACCTGCGCCGTAGTGCAGCTCCCGGAACTGCCGCTGCACCACCGCCATCTGGCTGGGCGAAAGCTGGGGCGGTTCGCCCAGCTGCAGGGCCTGCAGATACATGTGGGCAAGGGTTTCCACCTCGATGGCGATGCGCAGGGCCTGGTCCAGGCTGTTCCCGAGAGCTACCTGGCCGTGTTGGCCCAACAAACAGGCCAGCCGATCGGTGAGAGCCTCCAAGGCGAGGCCTGAGAGCTCGGCAGTGCCAAAGGGGGCGTAGGGGGCACAGCGAATGTCATCGCCGCCGGCCACAGCCGTCATGTAGTGGAAGGGCGGAATGGCGCGGCCATGGCAGGCCAGGGCCGTGGCCTGGATGGAGTGGCAGTGGAGCACCGCCTGAATCTCAAGGCGGCTGCGCAGGATGTCGGCATGGAGCCGCCACTCCGATGAAGGGCGCCTGGCGCCTGCATCCCTGGGGGCGCCGGCCAGATCCAGGGCCACCAGATCGGCCGGTTCCATCTGCTCATAGGGCAGGGAACTGGGGGTGATCAACATCCCGCCAGGGATGCGCACCGACAGGTTGCCCGAGGTGCCCTGGTTGACGCCGCAGGCATTCATGCGCCGGGCAGCGGCCACCAGCTGCCGGCGCAATTCGGGCTCGGAGCCGGGGGCGGCAGGCAAGGGCAGGGGGCCAGATGGCCTGACGCTAGGTGGGCGACGCACTCCGATCTCAGCCCGCGTAGAGCTGCCCCAATCCAGCTTCGGTGGCTGCAGCCACGCCCCGCTCGGTGATCAGGGCCGTCACCAGCCGCGCCGGCGTCACATCGAAGGCCGGGTTGAAGCCGGCGCTGCCCGTTGGCGTTAGCTGCACGGCCGTGATCGCGCCATCCGGGGCCCGCCCCTGGATGTGGGTCACCTCCTCGGCGCTGCGGGCCTCGATCGGGATCTCGGCCACGCCATCGCCAATCGTCCAGTCGATCGTGGAGGCGGGCAGGGCCACATAAAAGGGCACGCCGTTGTCGTGGGCGGCCAGAGCCTTGAGATAGGTGCCGATCTTGTTGCACACATCGCCGCGGCGGGTGGTGC
>NZ_JAGQCR010000070.1:0-12983 GCF_024346295.1 Cyanobium sp. BA20m-14 | reverse complement strand
TGGTCTGCTGGCCCCCGACCAGGGCAGCGTGCGGTGGCAGGGGCAGCCCCGGGGCCGGACAGTCCGCGCCCGGCGGCGCCAGCAGGCCCGCATCGGCACCCTCTGGCAAGACCTGCGCCTGATCGAGGAGCTCACGGTGCAGCAAAACCTCAACGCCGCCCGGCTGGCGGTGTGGGGCTGGCCGCGGGCCCTGCTCAACCTGTTGCTGCCGTTGGAAACCGCAGCCTGCGCGGCGGTGCTGCAACGGCTCGATCTCGATCCGGCCCTGCTTAACCAGCCCGTCTCGGCCCTCTCCGGGGGCCAGCGCCAACGGGTGGCCCTGGCCAGGCTGCTGCGGCAAGACCCCTTGCTGCTGCTCGCCGACGAACCCCTGGCCAGCCTGGATCCACGCCTGGCCGCCGATCTGCTGGCCCTGCTGCTGGAGCTGGCCAGCCCGCCAAGGGCCCTACTGCTCAGCCTGCACCGCCCCGACCTACTGGCCGGTTTCGACCGGGTCGTGGGGCTGCGGGCCGGCCTGCTGGTATTCGACCAGGCCGGCTCCAGTCTCGAAACGAGCCAGCTCGAGGCGCTCTACGCCGGTGCCGAAAGGCCATGAGGCCCGCGGCGCCGCTGTGGGTCCTGCTGCCCGCCCTGGTGCTCCTGCCGCTGCTGGCCCTGCTGCCCGGGATCAGCCATGGCGGCGGCTGGGAGCTGGTGGGCGAGTTTGCCGCCGCCGCCCTGCAGCCCTCCCTAGACCCGCTGGTAGTGGGATCGGTGCTGGGGGGCCTGGGCGTTACAGCTGGCATCGCCCTGCTGGGCTGGGCCGCCAGCCTGGCCCTGGGCCTGGTGCTCGGCATCGCCAGCTCCCGGGTGGTGTGGCACACCTGCTGTGGCAACGCCGCTCCAGCCAGCTGGATCCGTCGCCTGCTGGCCCTGCCCCGCTCCATCCATGAACTGCTCTGGGGACTGCTACTGCTGCAGCTGGTCGGGCTGCAGCCGGTGGTGGCGGTGGTGGCGATCGCCATTCCCTTCGGGGCCCTGGTGGCCCGGGTGGTGAGCGACCTGCTCGATGCCCTGCCCACCGCCAACCTGGAGGCCCTGCGCTGTGGTGGCGTAGCCGGACCGGCCGCACTGGTTACCGCCCTGGGGCCACCGCTGCTGCCCCAGGTGATCAGCTACAGCGGCTACCGGCTCGAATGTGCCCTGCGCAGCGCCACCATGCTGGGGGTATTCGGTCTGGGGGGCTTGGGCACCGAGCTGCGTCTCACCCTGCAGTCACTGGCCTTCAGGGAACTCTGGACCGGCCTTTGGCTCCTGTTGGCGGTGATGCTTCTGCTGGAGGCGCTGGTGGGCTGGCTGAGGCGCCGCTGGGCCATGCCGGCGCGGCTGGGACTCGACCGGCGGGGCGTGGGCCGGCAGGGCCGGGAGATCCTGGTGGCATTCCTGGTGCTGCTGCCATCACTGGGCCTGGTGGCCTGGCAGCTTGGGATCGAACCCGCCGGCCTGCTGCGCTGGCAGGGCCTGCCCCCCCTGGGCCCGGCCGACTGGGGCGCGATGCTGACCCTGCCCTGGGCGAGCCTGGTTGGCAGCACCCTGCTGCTCACCCTGCTGGCCGCAGCCCTGGCCGTGGGTCTGGCGCCATTGATGCTGCTGGTCACGCAGCCCTGCCGGCCCCTGCTGGCTTTGGTGCAAGGGCTCTGGGCCCTGGGGCGGCTCTGGCCACCGCCGCTGACGGCCCTGCTGCTGTTGTTTGTGCTGCAGCCCGGGCTGGTAACCGGCGCCCTGGCCCTGGGGTTCCACAACCTCGGCATCCTGGGCCGACTGTTGCTGGAGGCAGCCGAAACCAGCGGAGCTCCCCAGCAGCAGGCCCTGCTGGCGGCGGGGGCAGGCCCCCGGCTGGCCCTGCTCTACGGCCGCTTCAGCTCTCTGGCCCGCCCCTACCTGGCCTATGGCGCCTACCGGAGCGATGTCATCCTGCGCGAATCGGTGGTGGTGGGCCTGGTGGGGGCCACGGGCCTGGGCAGCCAACTGCTGGAGTCCCTCAGTTCGTTTGCCGGCGACGAGCTGCTAGCTCTGGTGCTGGTCTATGCAGCGCTGACCCTGCTGGGGGAAGATCTCAGCGACCGCGCACGCCTCTGGCTTCTGGAGACCCCCCATGGTGATGGCCCACCCCAGGAAGCTGGTGGCGCTTGGCGATAGCGGCGTCTTCGGCTGGGGTGACCCGCTGGAGGGGGGCTGGTGCGAGCGGTTGCGGCGCCATTGGATGGAACTGCCCGGCGGCCCGGTGCTCTACAACCTGGGCGTGCGCGGCGACGGGCTGGAGCGTCTGACGGCCCGGCTGAAGGCCGAGGTGGGCTGCCGCGGCGAGCTGAGGCGCCAGCAACCCCAGGGGATCCTGCTGGGAGTGGGCCTGAACGACACCGCCCGGGTGGGGCGAGCCAATGGCCGGCCCCAGCTCGATGGGGAGGGATTCCTATTTGGCCTGCAGCAGTTGCTGCACCAGGCCAAGGCGATCGCACCGGTGTTCGTGATTGGCCTCACCCCGGTGGACGAGGCGGCCATGCCCTACGCAGGGGTGCTCTGGTATCGGCTGGACGACATCCGCCGCTATGAGGGCCTGCTGGAGGAGGCCTGCCTGGAAGCGGATGTGCCTTTTCTGCCACTGCTGGAGGGGCTGCTGGCAGACCCCGACTGGCCCCAGTGGCTGGCCAGCGATGGCCTGCACATCAACAGCGAGGGGCACCGGCAGGTCTACCGCCGGGTGAGTAGCTGGCCTGCCCTGTTGGCCTGGGCCGACCTGGTGCCCCTGGCGGGCCTAACGCCGATGGGGTGAGCGGTAAATCCCCCAGGGGGGTGGTCCCAGTTCCCCCGCTTGGGGGAGCTGGGCGGGGCCCTGCCGCGGCGACGGTGGAAACACCGACATCCCGATCCCCATGTCCACCTGTCAGATCCACGAGCGCAACCGCAGCTGGCTGGAAGCCATGGCCGCCAGCCCCGACGCCAACACTCGCCTGCGCTGGCGTAACGCCCTGGTGGAAGAGAACCTTGGCCTGGTGCGGATGGTGGCCCAGCGCCAGAGCCTGCGCAGTGGCCATCCCTTCGATGAGCTGGTGTCGGCCGGCAACATGGGCCTGATCAGGGCAGTGGAGGCCTTCGATCTGCGCCAGCGCTGCAACCTCAGCAGTTTTGCGGTTCCCTACATCAAAGGGGCGATGTTGCACGACGTGCGAGACAACGGCCAGCCCCTGCGTACCCCCCGGCGACTGCGGGAATTGCAGCAGCGGGCCAGGCGCCTGCAGGAGCAGCGGCGCAGCCGGGGCCTGGCACCCCTAGCAAACGAAGCCCTGGCCGCGGAGCTGGGCTGCCGCAGCGGCCAACTAGAGGAGGCAGCCGCAGTTCAGCGGGCGCTGCAGGTGCGCAGCCTCGATGCCCCCCTTGGCCCAGAAGACGCTGGGGAGCCCAGCTGCCTGCTCGATCAGCTGGCCGCCCAGAGCGCCCCAAGCTGGGCAACCGACGAGGCAGGGGATTCAGGCGATGGCCCCCAGGGGCCTCAGCAGTGGTTGCAGACCCAACTAGACCAACTCGACACCCAGGACAAACGCCTGCTGGAGGGCCACTGGTTCGAGGGGCGGAGCTGGAAGGAACTGGCCCTGGAGCTGCGCCTCAGCGGCCGCCAGGCCCAGCAGCGGGGCGAAACCCTGCTGGGCTGGCTTCAGGCGGCCGCGGGCCATGTCCCAGCCAGCGCCACCCAAAGCACCATGGCCAGCAGGGCGGCAATGGCCGTCTGAATCCCATTGACCAGCTCATTGCTCAACCAGCGCCAACGCTGCTGGGCGGTGGCACCAATCAGGCTCTCAAGCAGGGTCGCCACCAACCCCACCAGGGTGACCAGCAGCCAGGTGGAAGCACCAGACAACAATCCCAGGGCCAGCATCAGCAGGGCCATCAAGGCGCTGCCGACCAGGCTGGCGGCGGTGCCCTCCAGGCTGATCGCCCCCTCGCTGCCGGGGGGGACGGGGCGAAGGGTTGTGATCAACACGGTATGGCGGCCCCAGCGCTTGCCGATCTCACTGCCGAAGGTGTCCGCCAATTTGGCGGCGAAGCTGGCGGCAAAGCCGATCAGCAGCAGGGGCTGCCAGGCCGGCGGCGCCAGGGCAGCGGCCATCGCCAGCAGGGTGCCGGTGGCCGCCGAGCCCCAGACGTTCTCGGGGCCGCGGGCCCCGCCGCGGGCCTCCGCCAGGCCGCGGGCCAATTTGGCGCGAAACCCCAGGCGGGTTACCGCCGACCCCAGCACCAGGTAGAGCACCACGGCCAGCCAGCCCCGCGGCCCCAGACAGCCCCACAGCAAAGTGCCAAGGCAGCCGGCATGAACCCAGCCGGCCCGGGTCAGCACTGGCAGGCGCTGGGCCAGGGCAATCAGAGCGGCATTCAGGGCCAGGGCACCTAACCAGTGGCCCCAGCTCTGGGGGGCAACCAGGGCCAACTCAGAAATGGGCACGCAGGGGCAATCGAATAGCCAAAGTGTGTTGCACTGACAAGGTGCTGGTGGATCGGGGAAAGTGGCCGGCCATAATCGTTGCAGAACGCTGCTGCAGCAATGTTGTTCAACCGCAAGCCTGCTTTTTTTCTAGACCTGGGCAGTGAGGGTGCGACCCCGGCCAAGGTGGCGATCGCCGAGCCCAAACCCAGCGCCGCAAAGGCGGCTGAGGGCAAATTAGCGGCGGTTCTAGCCGCAAATCCGGCCCCGGCACCCGCAACCCAGCCGGGCAACCAACCCAGCAGCCAGCCCAGCAGCAGCCAACCCAGCCTCACCACCGCAGAAGCGATTGCCGCTGAGCTGCGCGCTGCCCAGGAAGCCCTGCCCGCTCCGAGCCTGGCCACCTTCGCCCCGGAGTGCCTCAACCCAGCCAATGCCCTGCCCAGCCGGCGGCGGCTGGCTGGCGCCAACCTGGCCGGTTACAAGGCGATGGCCGCCGGCATGTTTCGCAACTAGGAGACCAGGCTCTGGCGCCAATGGCTGAGCAGGGCAGCTGCCGCCACGGCGGCGGTGCTGCAGCGCAAGATCGTCGGCCCCAGGCTCACCGGCTGCCAGCCCTGCTCCAGCGCCAGGCCCTCCTCCGCCGGGCTCCAGCCACCCTCAGGGCCGATCGCCACCACCAGCCCCTCGCCGGCACTGGCGGGCCCTGGTGCGAGGGGCGCCAGGAGCTCCTGCAGTAGGGGGAGGCCCAGGTTGCGGCTGCTGGCCAGCAGGCCCCGGCCGGCACCATGGGGCGGCGGCAGACCCAGCAGCGCGGTGGCTGCCACTGGGGAGCGCAGCTCGGGCTGCCAGAGGCGCTCACACTGCTCGACAGCCTCCCGCACGATGGCGGCCCCGCGCTCTGGCCTGGGCCCATCGGGCCCGACGCTGCGCTCTGCCCACAGGGGCGAGATGCGATCTATCCCCAGTTCCACCACCATCCGCAGAAGCACATCGGCGTCCCGGCGGGGCAGGGCCAGGGCCAACTCCAGCAGGGGAGCGGGCGGCCCTTGCTGCTGCAGTGGGGCCTGCAGGGGTTGCTCGAGCACCGCCCCATCCACCTGGCTGAGCTTGGCGCTCCAGAGGCGGCCAGCCCCATCCACCAGGTCAAAGCGATCACCCGGGCGCAAGCGCAATACCCGGCCCAGGTAGTGGGCCTCGGCGGGCTCGAGGGCCACTTCCTGGGCCGCCAGCCGCGCGGGGGGAATCAACAGCCGCCGCAATTCCCGTGCCACAGCTTCACCTAGTCGTCGATGGCGTCGAGGCCGGCGAACATCGCCTCGGGCTGCTCCTCAATCGGCCAGTCATCGTTGAGACCACCGATCAGCAGCTCCTCGAGTTCGAGCACGTCGTTGTTGAGCTGGCTCAAGGCATTGATCAGCACATCGAGGGCTAGGGCATCACTGGTGCCCAGATCCACCCAGCAGCGTGCCCACTCCTCCTGGTATTCGATCGGGCCCATGTTGTGCATCAGGGCCGGCAGGGCCGCCGCTGCCGAATCGTGGCTGTAATCCATCCAGCCAAGTTCGGCCCCCTCCTCGTGGGCCTGGAGGTTTTCGGCATTGAAGCCACCCAGCTTGCCGAGAAAAAACCAGCTGTCGAAGGCGGTTTCCAGGTAACCCCGCTCGCCGGCACCCACCGGGTGGGGGAAGCGCATCCAGATCCAGCAGTTGAAGGGATTGAACTCGCGGAAGCGCACCTCCATGGCAAGGGGAAAAGGCGAGAAAACTGCCCCCATCAAACACGCCCGCCGGCATGCTGGGTCGATGCTTGAACTGCGCAACCTCTGCTATCAGGCGGCCACCGCGGGCCAGCCAGTGTTGCGCGGGGTCAGTCTGCAGCTGGCGGTGGGGCAGCCAGCCCTGGTGGCCGGCGGCAGCGGCAGTGGCAAGACCACCCTGCTCGAATTGATAGCTGGCCTGGCCGAACCCAGCAGCGGCCAGGTGCTGTGGGAGGGGGAAGCCCTCAATGCACGCCAGCGGCGCTGGCTATGTGGGCTGGTGTTTCAATTCCCGGAGCGCCACTTCCTCGGGCTGAGCGTGGGCCAGGAGCTCAAACTCGGCCAGCGGCGGCTCACGGCCGAGGAGGCTGAAAAAACTTTGGTGCAGGTGGGCTTGGGGGGGCTTTCGCTGCAGCAGCCGCCTGAGCAACTCAGCGGCGGCCAGCAGCGGCGGCTGGCCCTGGCGGTGCAGCTGCTGCGCAACCCCAGGGTGCTGCTGCTGGATGAACCCACCGCAGGCCTCGACTGGGCGGTGCGGGGCGAAATCCTCGAGTTGCTGGCAGGCCTCGCCCGGGAGAGGGCCGTGCTGGTGGTGACCCATGAACCCGAGTTGTTCGGTAGGGTGATCAACGGCGGCTGGCTGCTGGAGCAGGGCGTGCTGGAGCCCCTCTGCCGGATTCCTACGATGGCCCCATCCCCGGGAGGCAAGCCTTGAGCGACCAGCTGCTGAGGGCTACTGCCGCCGGAGGCGGCATTCGGCTGGTGGCGGTGAGCAGCGGCCACACCAGTCGCATAGCCCGCGAGCGCCATGGGCTCTCCTACCTCACCAGTGCCCTGCTGGGCCGGGCCATGACGGCCGGGCTCCTGCTGGCCAGCTCGATGAAGGTGGCCCATGGCCGCGTCAACCTGCGTATCCAGTCAGATGGCCCATTGCGGGGCCTGATGGTGGACGCGGGCCGCAACGGCACCGTGCGCGGCTATGTGGGCAACCCGGCCCTGGAGCTGGACCCGGTGACGGGCCCCGACGGCCTGGCCCACTTCGACTTCCGCAGCGCCTGCGGCACCGGCTACCTGCACGTGGTGCGCGACCTGGGCGAAGGCGAACCATTCAGCTCCACGGTGGAACTGGTGAGCGGCGGCATCGGCGACGATCTCGCCTCCTACCTGCTGCACTCCGAGCAGACCCCCTCAGCAGTGTTCGTGGGCGAGCAGATCGACAGCAACGGCGTGCGCTGCTGTGGCGGCGTGCTGGTTCAGGTGCTGCCCAAGGCGGCCCACGAGCCGGCCCTGGTGGCCCTGCTGGAGGAGCGCTGCCGGGAGGTGCGCCACTTCAGCCAGCGGCTGGCGGAGTGCCAGGGCAATCTGCAGGGCCTGCTGGAAGCGATCTTTCCTGACCTCGACTCCCAGCCCCTCGATGCCGCCACTGCCTGCACGCCGGTGCGCTTCCACTGCCGCTGCAGCCGCGAGCGCAGCGTCAGCGCCCTCAAACTGCTGGGCCGCGATGAGCTCAGCGAGATGCTGGCGGAGGACGGCCGGGCCGAACTCACCTGCCACTTCTGCAGCGCCGTGTACGCGGTAGACGCAGCTGAACTCAGCGAACTGATCGCCGAATTGGCCTAGCTCAACCCAGCCAAAGGGCCCCTAGCAGCAACACCAGTAGGGCCGGCAGGCTCTGCACCTGCAGGGGGCTTAGGGGGAGCCCCAGGGGCAGGCTTGCCGGCAGGGCGGCGGTGAGGATCGCGCCGAGCAGCAGGCCCAGGCAAAGCAGGCCAAATCCCCAGCCAACGGCAGCCAGGAAGCGACGATGGCGCCACTGCAGGTTGATCACGGCCATGGCCGTGGCCAAGGCAAGCACGAGATCGGCAGGGAAGCTGGGCACCAGCAGCAGCAGCAGCAACAGGGCACCGGCACTGGCCAACGGAAACCAGAGCTCCCGGCCACTTGCCAGGGCCAGGCCTGGCAGGGCAAGCCGGGGGGCTGCTATGCGGGGCAACTGCAGCTGGGGCAGGGAGGGCACGGCCAGGCGCGGTGGTGGTGGCGCAACCTGTTCGCGCTGGGAGGCCGTCTTGGCCGCCGTGCTTACCCGACCCTGTTGGCGGGCCTTGAGCCTCTCCATCAATACGGAGTCGTAGGCGGCCTCAATCCGGGAGCGGGCCATGGAGTCATCGCCCACCTCATCGAGTCGGGCCAGCTTGGCTGCCTGCACCTCATCGAAGCTCGCATCGGCAGCAACGCCCAGCCGCTCGTAGGGGCCGGAGGATTCGGCGGCCGGGGTGGGCTGATCGGAGCGTTGGGACATAACAGGCCTGGGGAATGGTCAGAACGTTCCCAGTAGGAAGCGTATCGAGGCCTGGCTAAAACAGGGGTTCACTGCAGTAAAACCCGGCCTCCTGTTGCAGCTTGCGGCGGCAGCGTTCGGCCTCCTCGGCGCCCAGCCTCTTGCGGTGCTTGAGCAGGGGCAGCTGGGGCGGCATGTGGCTGCCTTCCCGCATCTCCACCGTGGTGGCGCCGATGGGCCCCTGGGCTGGCAGGAAACTAACGTAATCGCAGCCCCCGTCCGGGCGGGGACGCACCAGCCAGAGTGGCTTCGGCATCGCTGTGATGGTTCGTTACTTTTATTCTGGCGCGCGTAGTGGCCCTGCGTGGCTAGAGGGCGATCGGCTCCACCCCACTCACCACCGGGGCCACACCGCTGAGCTCCAGGTCTGGGTGGTCGTCGCGCAGCTGGCCCAGGTTCCAGTCGTTCTTGAACAGCAGCACGGGCCGGTTCCAGGCATCGCGCACGGTTTTGCAGTTGAAGATCCGCCCCACCTGCTCCAGCGCCGGCCAGCCTCCCAGCACCCAGCGGGCAACGCTGAAGCCGAGGGGCTCAAGGCGCGTCTGCACGCCGTATTCGTGCTCAAGCCGGTATTGCACCACCTCGAGCTGCAGCTGGCCCACCGCCGCCAGAATCGGATCGCGCTTGCTCTCGTCGATGTCGTAGAGGATCTGCACTGCCCCCTCCTCCCGCAGTTCATTGACCCCCTTGCGGAAACTCTTGAATGCCGAGGGGTTGGGGTTGCGCAACCAGGCGAACAGTTCGGGGGTGAAGCAGGGAATCCCCTCATATTCGATGCGCGGGCCGACATAGAGGGTGTCACCGATGGCGAACATGCCCGGGTTGTTGAGGCCGATCACATCGCCGGGGTAGGCGTCGTCCACCACCTCCCTGTCCTGGCCGAAGAGTTTCTGGGGCCGCGACAGGCGGATCGCCCTGCCGGTGCGGGCGTGCTGCACCGTCATGTCCTTCTCAAACTTGCCGCTGCACACCCGCACGAAGGCGACCCGGTCGCGGTGGCGGGGATCCATGTTGGCCTGCAGCTTGAACACAAAACCGCTGAATCCCGGCCGGATCGGCTCGATCACCCCGGCGCTGCTGGGCCGGGCCGCGGGCCGCTGGGCCAGCTCCAGAAAGGCATCGAGGAACGGCCGTACGCCGAAATTGGTCATCGCCGAACCAAAGAAAACAGGAGAGAGTTCACCGCCGTGCACCAGCTCCAGGTCGAGGTCGGCACCGGCCCCCTCCAGCAACTCCAATTCCTCGAGGGCCTGATCCAGGAGTTCCGCTTCCACAGCCCCTGTTTCGCGGGCTTGCTGCACCGAAAGGGTTTTCTCCTCACTGGCCCGGCCGCGCTCGGCCCGTTGAAACAGGATCAGGTTGTGGCTGCGCCGATCAATCACACCGCGAAAGCGGTCGCCACTGCCGATCGGCCAGTTGACCGGCCAGCAGGCCAGGCCCAGCTGTTGCTCGATCTCATCGAGCAACTCGAGGGGCTCCCGCCCCGGCCGGTCCATCTTGTTGATGAAGGTGAAGATCGGGATCTGGCGCATCCGGCAGACCTCGAAGAGCTTGCGGGTCTGGGGTTCGAGGCCCTTGGCGGCGTCCTCGAGCATCACCGCGTTGTCGGCGGCGGCCAGGGTGCGGTAGGTGTCTTCCGAGAAGTCCTGGTGGCCGGGGGTGTCGAGCAGGTTGATCGTGTTGCCCGAATAGTCGAACTGCAGCACGGTGGAGGTGATCGAGATGCCCCGCTGCTTCTCGAGCTCCATCCAGTCGGAGGTCACCTTGCGCTGCTCCCCCTTGGCCTTCACCGCCCCGGCCTGTTGAATCGCCCCGCCGTAGAGCAGCAGCTTCTCGGTAAGGGTGGTCTTGCCGGCGTCCGGGTGGGAGATGATCGCAAAATTCCGGCGGCGGGCCACGGCCTCAGCCAGGGCCTGCAGTTCGGTGGAGGTGGTGGTGCTGGTGGTCATCGGCCCAGCCTGACAGGCAAGAGCCAGGCCAGGCCGCGCTGTCTCGCTCCCATCCTCCTTCTGGCGATGGCCCTCGCAGGCTCAGGCTGCACCGTTCCGGTCAGCCAAAGGGGCAGCCCAACGATGGCGCTAATCCGTTCCAGGGGACAACTGATCTGCGGTGTGGAGGGCACGATGCCGGGGTTCAGTTGGCTGGGCCCCAGCAACCGGGAGCAGGGACTCGATGCAGACCTCTGCAGGGCCGTGGCGGCCGCCCTGCTGGGTGATGGGGAGCGGGTGCGCTTCGTGCACCTCAGTGCCGCCGAGCGGTTCGCAGCACTGGCGAGCGGCGAGGTGGATCTTCTGGCCCGCAACACTTCGATCAGCCTGAGCCGCGATGCGGCAGGGGGGAACGCCGTCAGCTTCGGGCCCACCGTGTACTACGACAGCCAGGCCTTACTGGTGCCGATTGCTAGCGGTGTGCGCTCGGCCGCAGATCTTGCGGGCCAACCCATCTGCGTGGTGACTGGCACCACAACGGAGCAAAACCTGGCGGACTGGGGACGGCGTAATCAGATCAACTTCATCCCACTCAAATTTCAGACCCACGACCAGAGCTTCACCGCCTACTTGCAGGGCCGCTGCCTAGCCGTGACCAGCGGCCGGGCCCTGCTGGCGGCCCGCCGCAGCAGCTTCCGTCTTCCGCAGGCGCACGTGCTGCTGAAGGAGGAACTGAGCAAGGAACCCCTGGCCCCGGCCACCCGCCAGGCAGACCCAGGCTGGGCCGATGCAGTGCGCTGGATTATCTACGCCCTGATCCGCTCAGAGGAGCTAGGCCTGAGCCAGGACAATCTGAAGGCGGAGGCGGCCGCAGCCCGCCGCGATCCGCGCCGGCTTGAGCAGCGCCGATTTCTGGGAGTCGGGGCCGACCTTGGCCTCCCCCTGGAGCTGCCCGCCGATTTTGGTGCCAGAGCGGTAGCTGCGGTTGGAAACTATGGCGAACTGTTTGAGCGCCATCTGGGGCCCCGAAGCCGACTTGGATTGCCGCGGGATCGGCATCGGCTGGTCGATGCTGGGGGTTGGATGCAGGCGCCGCCGTTCCGCTGAACAGCGCAGAGCGGTGCGCGTCCGATCGCTAAGGAATCACTTGAACGTCGCTGGTTGGCTATTTGGGATCGATCTATCAAGACCATGCCTGACCAAGCCGCCCCCACACCTCCAGGTAGCGCTCCTGTCGCGGCGCCACTTGGAGCTGGGTGCCCAGTCCGGCGTGCTGCAGCTGCTGCTCCACCTCCGCCACCGTGAAGGCCGCATGTAGGGAAACGCGGTAGTCGCGGCGCAGCACCTCGGGCGCTCCCTCCGTCTGGGAAACCACCAGCGCCTCCACCGCCTCGGCACTGGAAGGACGGCGCAGGTCTTGGATGTAGACAAAGGCCCCCGGGGCAGCCAGCTGGGCCACCGCCTGCCAGAGCACCGCCGGTTCGTGCAGGTGGTGCAACAGGCTGTTGCTCACCACCATTGAGAAAGCTCCCTCCCACTCGCCCGGATCCACGAGGGGCAACAAGGCCTGCTCAAACAGCAATCGGCCGGCCAGCTCCGGTTGGGTGGCAGACCGCTGGCGGGCCACGGCCAACATCTGCGGCGCCCCATCTAGCCCCAGCACCGCGGCACCGGGCCAGCTCCTGGCCAGGCGGAAAGTGATGTTGCCGGGGCCGCAGCCCAGATCCACCAGCTGCGGGCCGGGATCGCCGCCACAGAGCTCCGCCAGCCGCTCGCACATGGCCTGGTCAGAGTCGTTGAAGTCGGCTGCGGCATAGGCCCGCACCTGCTCGAGGCCATCCATCAACTCGGGCTCAGGGGTTCGCTCCAACGCCATCCGCCCAGCCCAGCACCTATAGGAGCCCAGTGTGGCTGGCCCTGGCAGGCCACCGCCGGTAGTGGCATCGGCTGCTTGCACACCCCATTGGTGGCGTTAAGGTTCGACTCATTGTTGGGCAGTGCCGCCAGTGACCCTCTCCGCTACACCGCCTCCAGCCGCCAGTGAGGCAAGGGATAAAGCCGCGGCTGAGAAGGCTTTTGCCGGTGCTGCCGGCAGCCCGGCGGGAGAGGCCCACGACTTCCCGGCAACCGCCCCGGCGGCCAATCCGGTTTTCTATCGCACCTACAGCCGCAAGACCGAGAGCGGTCGGGAAAGCTGGCACCAGGTGGCCGAGCGCAACCTGGAGGGCCTCCGCCGCTTGGGCGATCTCGATGGGGCTGAGGTTTCCCTGCTGCGCCGCATGCAGCAGCAGCAGAAAGCCCTGCCCTCGGGCCGCTGGCTGTGGATCGGCGGCACCGAGTGGATCGAGCAGCAGCAGAACTTCTCCGGGGCCTACAACTGCACCTCCACCAACCTGGTGGACTGGGAAGCCTTCGGGCTGATGATGGACCTGGCAATGATGGGCTGCGGCACCGGCGCCATCATTGAGCCCCATCTGATTAATAGGCTGCCGGCGGTGCGCA
>NZ_JAGQCR010000007.1:0-34422 GCF_024346295.1 Cyanobium sp. BA20m-14 | reverse complement strand
GGCAACGATATTTGGGGGGCAGCCCCCTGAGAAAATAGCTCGATGCCAGGTAAAACTTTCATTCCAATAAAAAGCCACCCCCAGGGGTGGCTTTTTTGTTGATTGGCTGGTTGTACGCTTGGCGCCCTACAGCGTTTGGGTTTCCAGCTCAAAGTGCTAAGCCAACGCACTCAGCTCCAGTTCATCGAAGCTGCTGACCTGCTCAAATTTCCCTGGGTTTTGCTCCGGATTGCCCTCGCGGCAGCTGAAAATCACCTGCATGCCAGTGCTGGCAGCGGCCTGGCACTCCGCTTTGGCATCGCTGATGAACAGCACCTGCTCGGCTGGCACCCCCAGTTGGTTGGCGATGTTGAGGTAACTCGCGGCTTGCTGCTTCGGACCGCTGCGTGTGTCGAACCACCCGCTGAAAAGGGGGCGAAGATCGCCAGCATTGCTGTAGCCGTAGATCAGCTGTTGGGCAGCAACAGAGCCCGATGAATAGACCGCCAGCTGCAGACCAGCGCTGCTCCAGCGCCTCAGGGCCGCTGGCACATCGCCATAAAGGGGACCCCGCAACGCTCCGCTTCGGTAGCCCTGTTCCCAGACCAACCCCTGCAATTCCTTCAGGGGTGTCAATTTTCGGTCTTCCCTAATCAGCCACTTCAGGTATGCCAGGACATCCGCAGGTGCCCTTAGGCGCAGGTCCTGGGCCAGAGGATCCGGGTCCTGCTCCCAGGCCGTCTCAACTGCGGCCACCAGGGCCTGGACCTCAAGATCGCCATGCCGGGCCAACAGCAGGGCTCCCATTTGCTCGGCTGCATAGGGAAATAGCTCCCCGGCCACAAAGCTCACCGGGCAGGTGGTTCCCTCAATGTCCAGCAATACCCAGCGCAAACCACGTCGCTGCAGGCGTCGAGTGCGCGGCGCCAATGTCTGCAGCAGCAGTTGGCGCCAGTGCTGTTCCAGCAGGAATTCCAGAATCTCCAGGTGACGGCGTGCTGTTTCCAGATCCTTCCCCCATGCGTAGAGCCCGTGGCCCGCGATCAGCAGGCCGTAGGGGGCGGCCCCCAGGTGGGGCTCTGCTACTGAGCGCAGGCGTCGCAGATCCTGGTCGTTGTCCAGTACGGGGATAGCCACCCTGCAGGTGTGACTGCTGACCCCCTCCAGCCCTTTGAGCATTTCCAGGTCTTGCAGGCTGAGCTGGGCCACCCCTGCGCCGTGGGGGGCGTAGTGCTGGGAGAGGAGGGTGCTGGCCTGGGAGTGGGTGTGCAAGACCGCGCCGGCCCCGCAGGTTTGAACCAAGGCAAGGTGCAGTTCAGTTTCGGCACTGGAGCGGCCGCTGCCCCGCAGCACCTCGCCCCGCTCGTCCACCACGATCAGCTGTTCCGGTGAGACGGAGCCTTTGTCGACCCCACTGGGGGCCATCAACAACTGCAAGGGCTGCCGTTGCAGAACGCAGCTGAAATTGCCACCGGTTCCCTCACACCACCCTCGGCGGTGGATCGCTGCCATGGCGGCGACCAGCTGCTTCGCCAGCTTGGCGCTGCTGGGAGAGGGAACGGTCACGGGCAACTTCGACTGCCTCAATGCTGGCAGTTGGGGCACCAGTGGGTGCTGCGGCCGGCAAGCTTGTCGCGACGGATCGGGGTGTGGCAGCGGCGGCAGGGTTCGCCCCCCCGCCGATACACCCAGGCCACTCCCCCGTAGTTGCCGTTGGTGCCGCTGAGGTCGCGGAAGTCGCTGAAGGTGGTGCCGCCCGCGCCGATGCTGGTTTCCAGCACCTCCACCAGGGCTTGACGCAGGCTTTCGAGCTGCTTGCCGTTCAGTCGTCCGCTGGGGGTAGTGGGTCTGATCCCCGCTGCAAAGAGGGATTCATCCGCGTAGATATTGCCCACCCCCGCCACCACCGCCTGGTCGAGCAGGGCGTTCTTAATGGGCCGACTGGAGCCCTGCAACCTCTGGCGCAGGTAGGCCGAGCTGAAGGTATCGCTGAAGGGTTCTGGTCCCAACCTGCGCAGGCCGGTGATCACGCCCTCGAGCGGTTCTCCAGGCGGCACCCACCACATCTGGCCGAAGCTGCGGGTGTCGATGAAACGCAATTCCTGGCCGGCGGCGTTGAACAGCTGCACCCTGGTGTGGGCACAGGCTGGCCTGGGCTCCTGGAGCCAGAGAAACTGGCCGGTCATGCGTAGGTGCACGCCCCAGGTTCCGGCGCGCAGGCCATCTCGGCTCAGTTGGCCCATGAGGTATTTCCCCCGCCGTTGCCAGGCCCCCACCGTGGTGCCGATGAGCCCGGCGGCGAAAGCTGTGGGCGTGGCCGGGCTGGCGATCGCCCGTGCCCGGAGCACCTCCACCTGATCGATCGCGAATCCCTGGGTCTGCTGCTCGAGTCCTCGGCGGACGGTTTCGACCTCAGGCAGTTCCGGCATCGGCGCAGGCTGGATGGGCTTAAGAAGCTCGACTCGGCCCAGGGATATGAGCCGGACTCAGGCTTGGTAGCCAGGCTCAGGCCTTGTCGAGTTCTGCTTCGGCGAAGTTGTTGGTGTTGATGCCGCCCTCGGAGCCGCTGAAACCGTTGTAATTCACCTTGTCAAAGCGAACTACCACGGGGTAGCGGATGCCGGAGGTGTCGATCGAAGCGACGGTGCCGACTTCATTGAACCAGTAAGACTCAGGGCGCCTGATGCGCACTTTGTCGCCGCGGGAAATGGCCATCGCTGCGCTTGTAGATCGGGTGGCTACAGATTGAAGATAGCCGCCGCGGCGGGGGGTTCATTTACCGGCGTCACGATTCGTCGCCCTTGCTGGGGGCATCCCGGCCCGTGGCACGATCAGCTCCTCAGCAGCGCGCCCGATGCTCAGCCTGGAGCTGCCCGATCCCGAAAGCGACTCGATCAGCACGATCGAGTTCCTGGCCCGCCTTGAGGAGGCCTGGGCAGTCTGCGATCGATTCGACCTGCAGACCGAGATCTGGCGCGGCCGCATCCTGCGGGCTGTGCGGGATCGCGAAAAGCGTGGCGGCGAGGGGCGCGGCACCGGTTTTCTGCAGTGGTTGCGCGAGCAGGAGATCAGCAAAACGCGGGCTTATGCCCTGATCCAGCTGGCGGAATCGGCCGACGGCCTGGTTGGGGAGGGGTTGCTGGAGGAGGCCAGTGTCAACAATTTTTCGAAGCGGGCCTTTCTGGAAACCGCCCAGGCCGATCCGGAGGTCCAGCTGATGATTGCCGAGGCGGCCAATGAGGGCCAGGAGATCACCCGCAAACAGGTGCGGCGCCTCAGCGATGAGTTCACCGCCGCCACCAGTCCGCTTTTGCCCGAGGAGATCCGCCAGCGCACGGCCGACAATCTCTTGCCGCCCAGGGCAGTGGCTCCCCTGGTGAAGGAGTTGGCCAAGCTGCCCGAAGGGCAGCAGGAGGAGCTGCGTCGGGTGCTGCGGGAGGAGCCCGAGCTAGAGCGGGTGAAGGATGTCACCAGTACGGCCCGCTGGCTCAGCAAGGCAGCGGAAGCTGGCCTGGCGGTGCGGGCCTTCCAGCAGGGGCAGCTGGATTTCGACAAGGCCTTGCAGGAAGCCCAGCGGCTCGACGCCCTGGGCCTGCTGGCCGATGCGGTCGGCCAGGCGCAGGCGCTGGAAAGTGCCGTTTTGAAGTTGCACACCAGTTGGCGGCGGCTCGGCGGGCTGCAGGAGCGTCTTTGGCTGGAGAGCGGCAGCAGCACCCCCCACCTGCGGGAGTTGCTCACGGCCCTGCAGTCGCTCAGCGGCAGCACCCTGCGGGTTTCGCTGGGGGAGTTGGCTGGTGGCAAGCGGGTGCGATTGCAACTGGTGGAGGAATCCCCCGAGCAGTTGGACCCACCCCCAGTTCACCCCTGACCCCGCATCTGGTGGCCGCTAGGGTCGGGGGGCGCTACAGGTAGTTCCATTCGCGAGCCGGATCTGCTGGAGCAGGCCCTGAGTCGCCATTTTGGTTGGTCGGCCTTTCGGCCGGGGCAGCGCCCGGTGGTGGAGGCCCTGTTGAAAGGTCAGGACTGTCTGGCCGTATTGCCCACCGGTGGCGGCAAGTCGCTTTGTTATCAGTTGCCGGCGTTGGTACGCCAGGGGTTGGTGCTGGTGATTTCGCCCCTGGTTGCCCTGATGCAGGACCAGGTGGCCCAGCTGCAGCGACGCGGCATCCCAGCGGCTTGCCTGCATGGGGGACTCTCCTTGCCGGAGCGGCGAGGCCTGTTGGAGCGCCTGCGGGACAACCGCTTGCGCCTGCTCTATCTGGCGCCGGAACGGCTCCAGGCGGAGGCCACCCGCCAGCTGCTGGACGACGTGCTCGATAGCGGCCAGCTGGTGGCTTTGGCGGTGGATGAGGCCCACTGCATCAGTGCCTGGGGCCATGACTTCCGCCCTGACTATCGCCGCCTGGGCCAGTTGCGCGCCCAGTGCCCGGGCGTGCCCCTGGTGGCCCTCACCGCCACCGCCGCACCCCAGGTGCGAGCCGACATCATTCGCCTGCTGCAGCTGCGGCGGCCCTTGATCCAGGTGCGCTCAGCCCGCCGCACCAATCTTGTCTATGGCATGCAGCGCCGGCCCGAGGATGCCCTGCCCCTGGTTTTGGGAGCGATAGGGGCGAGCCGCGGGGCTGTGCTGATCTACGGCCGAACCCGGCGCACGGTGGAGCAGTGGGCCGCCAGGTTGACGGCAGCCGGGGTGGAGGCGATCGCGTATCACGCTGGGATGGATCCGGAAAGTCGCCTGCTGGCCCTGGAGCACTTTCAGCTCCAGCCCTCGCCGGTGCTGGTGGCAACGGTGGCCTTCGGCATGGGTGTGGATCGCCCGGATGTGGGGCTCGTGCTGCATCTCGATCTGCCGGCCAGCGCCGAGGGCTATTTGCAGGAATCGGGGCGGGCGGGGCGCGATGGCTTGCCGGCCCGTTGTCTGGTGCTCTACGACCCGGCCGATCGCACCAGCTTGGGCTGGGCGATTCGGGGGGTGGGTACGCCGCCACCCCAGCAGGATCAGCAGCGCTCGGAGTTGGCCCAGCAGCAGCTGCGGCGGATGGAGGCGGTGGCGGAGGGCGAGGGTTGCCGGGAGCAGGCGCTGCTGCTGGCCATCGGTGAGCTGGCGGCAGTCTGTGGCCGCTGTGACAACTGCCAGGGCTCCCTGGAGCAGCGGGATTGGGCAACGGAGGTGGCCATGGCGCTGGAAGCGCTGGAGGCCCGTAAGGGGCGAGATCTGCGCAGCCTGGCCGAGGAGCTGGCCGCCGCCGCCCCGATCGCGCTCAGGCCCCGGCAGGAGGCCCAGTGGGGCTGGCTGTTGCGGCGGCTTGTGCAGGAGGAATTGCTCAGCGAGAGCAACGACGGCGCCCAGCGCCTCTACCTGCAGGCATCGGGCCGACGCTATCGACGCCAGCCGTGGCCGCTGCATTGGGCCGCCTGACCTAGCTGGATCGGGCCTTGCAGATGTCGGTGATCAGCTGTTTTTCGAAGTCGGTTTGGGGTGAATCCCAGCTCTTCCACTGGCCGGATTGGCTGGTGGCATTGAGCTTGCGGGCCCCGCAATTAACAGCCAGATAGACGGGTTTGCCCTCCCCATTGAGGGTCGGAGCCACAAAGCTGCCGCCCATGGGTTGCCAGTTGGCCCAGTCCACCTGGAGGGGCCCGTAGCTGCGCCAGTCGGGTCCCTTGGGCTTGCTGGCGGCGACTTTGGTCGGAGCAGCGGTGGCCGTTGCAATTTTGGCTGCGGCCGGTTTGACGCTGACCAGGGCCTTCTCAGGGACTGGTTTGGCCTCAGCCACTGGTTTGGTCTCGATCACCGGCTTGGCCTCAGCCACCGGCTTGGCTTTGGCAGGGGGCTTGGCAGCAGTAGTGGCAGCGCTGGCGGGTTGGGCTTGGGCCACTGGTTTGGCTTGGTTCACCGGTTGGGCTTGGGCCACTGCCTGAGCTGGTGATGGCTTGGTGGGGGAACTAGCAGTTGTGGTGGTTGTGGTGGTTGGGGCCGGCGAGGAAGATTCCTTGGCGACGGGTTTGGGGCCGGGTGTGACGGTGGCCGCGGGCTTGGGGGGCAGTTTTGCTGTGGGCTTGGCCTGGGCCACCGGTTTGGCAGTTGGCTTGGCAGTTGGCTTGGCAGTTGGCTTGGCAGTTGGCTTGGCAGTTACCGGTGGGGGAGCCTGCAGTTTCAGGCGGGTGCCGGAGATCACCAGGTCGGGGTCGTCGATCCTGTTGATTGCAATCAGTCGCTCGACGGGAACCCCGTAGTTGTCGGCGATGGTGGATAGGTTCTCACCACTGCGCACCACATGTTCCTTCGTGTTGCGCGGCGCAGGGCCCATGGCTGGGGCAACCGCGGGGGTCGGCCGCCCTGGGATGGCCAGTTGGGTGCCGGCAACCACCAGATTGGGGTTGCTGATCCGGTTGATCTGCATCAGCCGTTCGGTGCTGGTGCCGAAGCGATTGGCGATTTCCGAGAGCGTTTCCCCACTTTTCACCGTGTATCTGGCGGTGGGCAGGGGCTTGGGGGCCGGGGCGGCAGCGGTGTTGCGGGCGCCGGGAATGACAAGCCGTTGACCGGTGATCACCAGGTTTGGGTTGGAGATGCCGTTGGCCTGCATCAGACGGGTGAGGCTGACGCCATTGGCTGCGGCGATGGTCGAGAGGGTGTCGCCTGGGCGCACCGTGACGCTGGAGCCCGCCGAACCGGCCCGGCGGGCTCCTGGCAGCACCAGCTTCTGGCCTGCCACCACCAGGTTTGGGTTGGTAATGCCGTTGGCCTGCATCAGCTGGGTCAGGCTGACCCCATTGCGCTCGGCGATCTCCGAGAGGGTTTCGCCTGGTTTGACCACCACGTCCGTCAGACCAGGCAACGGCAACACCATCGCTAGGGCCAGGGCGACGAGGTATCTACGCATGAACACTACAGATAGCTCCCCGAACGTTAAGGGGCCTGCCTAGGCCGATCCAGTGCCGTTGGCCGATCGGTGCATCAAAGCTGCTGATCGGCCAGGCCTGGATCAGCCCAGCAACCACTTCATTAGGGCCAGTTTCCCTACATAGGGGGGGTATCGGAAGGGCAGATCCAGCCAGAAGGGCCGGCGCAGCACCGCCCGCTGGTGGGAAAAGGTGAGGAAGCCCGCCCTGCCGTGGTAGTTGCCCATGCCACTTTCCCCCACGCCGCCGAAGGGCAGGGCAGCGGCAACCTCCTGCAGCACGACGTCGTTAAAGCAGACGCCGCCGGAGCTGGTGGTGGCGAGGGTGCGCTGTTGGGCGGTGCGGTCGTGGCTGAACAGATAGAGGGCCAGGGGCTTGGGCCTGCTGCGCACCTCGGCCAGGGCTGCCTCCAGGTTGGCCACGCTGAGCACCGGCAGGATTGGACCGAACAGCTCCGCCTGCATCAGCGGATCGTCGCCGCTCTCCACCGCCACCAGGGTGGGTTCAATGCGCCGCCGGGCGGGGTCGCTGCGTCCGCCTGCCAGCACCTGCCCCCGGCTGCGGGCGCCGGCCAGCAGCTCTTCGAGCCGACTGAACTGGGCGTCGTTGACGATGCAGCCCAGATCCACGCTGGCCAGGGGATCGGCGCCGTAGAAGCGAACCCACTCGGCGGCGATGGCCGCCACGAGGCCCCCGACCACCTGGCTGTGCACCAGCAGGTGGTCCGGGGCGATGCAGCTCTGGCCGGCATTAAGCCCCTTGCCCCAGGCGAGGCGCCTGGCGGTGGTGGCGATGTCGGCGTCGGCCAGCACGATCGCCGGGTTTTTGCCCCCCAGCTCCAGGGTGACCGGCGTGAGGTGGCGGGCTGCAGCGGCCAGCACCAGCCGCCCCACCCGGCCCCCGCCGGTGAAGAAGATGTGGTCGAACTGCTGTTCAATTAGATCGGCGGCCACGGCCCCATCACCGCTGACCACCTGCACCACCTCGGCGGAGAAGGCCTGTGGGATGGAGCGGGCCAGCAGCTCGGCGGTGCTTGGCGCGTGTTCGGACGGCTTGAGCACGGCGGTGTTGCCCGCGGCCAGGGCGCTCACCAGCGGCTGCAGGCAGAGCTTGAAGGGGTAGTTCCAGGGCCCGATGATCAGCACGCAGCCCAGGGGTTCGGCCTGTATCCAGGCCTGGCCGGGGCGCAGAATCAGATCGAGGCCGACAGGCCGTGGCCCCATCCAGCCCTTCAGCTTCCGGCCGCAGAGGGCCAGCTCCTGGCGCACCCCCACCAGTTCGAAGTTGGCCTCCAGGGGCGGTTTGCCCAGGTCGGCGGCCAGGGCCTCGAGCACCTCCCCCTCGTGGTCGCGCAGCAGCCCCTCTAGACGATCGAGCTGCTCCAGCCGCCAAGCAAGGCTGCGGCTTAGGCCGGCGGTCACCGGGGCCCGCATGGCGGCAATCTGGGTGGTCAGAAGTGGGTTAGGGGTCATAGGCAACAACAACTATTCCCAGACTGACAACCCCTTGGCATCTACTGCTGCTGCTCAGAGCCAGGCCAGCTCGGGCAGGGCAAGATCGAGGATCAGGGCATCTGGGCGGAGTTTGCGACAGGCTTCAAAGCCGGCACACCCTGCAGCATTTTGCAGAGCAGCTGCAGGAACATGACCTGGTCTTCCACGATCAGGCAGCGGAGGGTCACCCAGGTGAAGCCGATGGTCCAATCTTGCTTGAGGAGCGGTGCCAGCCCCTCTTTTTGTAAGCCCTTGACGAGATTTGAACTCGTGACCTCTCCCTTACCAAGGGAGTGCTCTACCACTGAGCTACAAGGGCATGTGGAAGGTGGGCCGGGTTGGATTTGAACCAACGTAGGCAGAGCCAGCGGATTTACAGTCCGCCCCCATTAACCACTCGGGCACCGACCCGAACCACACCCGAAGAACTTACCAGCCGACCTTCTCCATGCAGCTGCTCGCTCTACACGGTCCCAATCTCAACCTGCTGGGTACCCGCGAGCCGGGTGTTTATGGCAGTCAGACCCTTGATCAGGTCAACTCTGAGCTGGAGAGTCGCGCCCAGGCCCTGGGGGCGACGATCAGCTGCTTTCAGAGCAACCATGAAGGCGCCCTTATGGATCGCATCCACGAGGGCCGCGGCAGCGTGGATGGCATTTTGATCAATGCCGGCGCTTACACCCACAGCTCAATTGCCCTGCGCGATGCCCTGCTGGGGGTGGCGATTCCCTTCGTGGAATTGCACTTGAGCAACACCCACGCCCGCGAGCCATTTCGGCACCATTCCACCCTGGCCGATAAGGCTGTGGGCGTGATCTGTGGCTTTGGGCCGCTCAGCTACACCCTGGCCCTGGAGGGCCTGGTGGCTCACCTGCGAGCCCAGCCTTGATGGCCCGGGTGAAGTGGCTGGCAGCCCCCACCAGCCCCGCCTGGCTGGAGCAGGCGATTGCCCAGCCAGAGCTGCTGTTGATTGACCACGCCCACTGCGAGCGCAAGGCTGCTGGCGTAGCCCTGCAGCTGATGTTCCGTTATCCAAGCGAGGTTGGCTTGGCGGCCGCCCTTAGCCCTCTGGCACGTGAGGAGTTGGAGCACTTCGAGCAGGTGCTGCAGCTGCTGCAACGGCGCGGCGCAGCCCTGCGCCCCTTGCCGGCCCCGGCCTACGGCTCGGCCCTCACGGCCCAGGTGCGCAAGGGCGAACCTCAGCGCATGCTCGATTCTTTTTTGGTGGCTGGCTTGATTGAGGCCCGCAGCCATGAGCGCATGGCCCTGCTGGCGGCCCATAGCACCGATGCCGAGCTGCGGGCGCTGTATGGAGAGCTGCTGGCCAGCGAAGCGCGCCATTTCGGCCTCTACTGGGTGCTCTGCGAAGTGCGCTATGGCCGCCAGGCCACTGTGGAGCGGCTGGAGGAGCTGGCGGCGGCGGAAGTCGCTGCCCTCACAGGCGATCTCGCCTCCGCAGACCAGGTGCGCATGCACTCGGTGGGGATTGATTTGGTGAGCTGACTTCGGCAGACAGCACCGCCCATCTGAATTACAAAAGGCTTATGAGCCATCCAGCGGTGGGCCGCCAGCGGTTGCCACGCCACATCCAGCACGAACATCGAGATGGCAATCCGGCGGCCTTTCGCTGGAGTGTGCTGCTCAACAGCGGCCTCTCCGCTTTGCAGCTGGCCATTGGCATCGGCTTTGGCTCTTTGGCCCTGATCGGCGATGCCCTGCACAACCTCGGCGATGTGGCGGGGTTGCTGCTGGGCTGGGGGGCTGAGCGCCTCAGCGCCCTGCCCGCCAACAGGCAATTCACCTACGGATTTGGCCGCAGCACCCAGCTGGCTTCGATGATCAACGCGGCCTTGATCTTGATGGCATCCGCCGTTGTGATCGTTGAGGGCGTGCAAAGACTGGCCAAGCCGGTGGAGCTAACCCCTGGCCCGGTGGCGGTGGCAGCCCTGTTGGGCATCGCGGTGAACCTGGGCTCGGCCTTTTTGTTTGGCCACAACCACACCCACGATCTCAACCGCCGAGCTGCGGTGGTGCACTTGCTCACCGATGCGGCGGTGAGTGCTGCGGTGCTGGTCAGCGCCCTGTTGATTCAGTTCACCGGCATCCACTGGCTTGATCCCTTCACCGGTATTGGCGTGGGTTTGGCCGTGGCCTGGACCGGCTGGACCCTGCTGCGTCAGTCGGTGCTGGTGAGCCTCGACGGGATCCCGCCAGGCATCGATCGAGACGCGGTGGAACGCACCTTGGCCGAGCTGCCAGGGGTGGCGGCGGTGCATCACATTCATATTTGGGGCATGAGCACCTCCCAAACGGCCCTGATGGCGCACCTCCTGCGCGATCCCCAGCAGGTGGACGACATGGCCCTGCTGCATAGAGCAAAAGCTGAGTTGGCCCAGCTGGGCATCGATCATTCGACCCTGCAGTTAGAGCCTGACCATCTTCATTAAGTACGGAGCTTTAGCTCAGCTGTCTATGAACCGGTCGCGGATGGTGTTGACCTCCCTGAGATGGCACTTCAGGGCCTGAACGCATTCGCTATCTAGCTTGCCAATGTCATGCAATGGCGCAAATAAATAAAGGTGCTCAATATATTCATCGATTAAGTCGTGGCGAGGGGCCAGCTCCCTGGCGATTAGGCGGGAGTAGTGAGCCGTGCGCTCAAGGTGATTGCCGGTTTCAAAGTCGCGAAGGTTGGCAAATTCGCGAGCAACCTGAGTCGATGTAGTGATCGAGCGAGCTAAATTTAATTCGTTTGAGATTGTCAGGCTGACAAGGGTGTTATAAACCTCAAGGCTGCGCTGAACTATTTGCTAAAAGCAGCTGGCTTCAATGAGTCGTAGAAAAGGAAGCCGATAAACCCCTGCCTCTCGTATAGGCGCACGGTGAAGGAGGAGCGGTAGCCCTCGTTCAGGAGTCATTGGGAGTGAGGATTGGCGGGATGCACGACGTCTGCGATTTCATCCAAAATCCGAACGCTACGGCTAGCCGCTGAGGGAAGCACTTTCGGAAAGGCAAAACTCATATCCCGTGATGGCTACGCCCTGGCGAGTGCTATGCACAAAGGTTTTGAGCATGTCATCGCTGGGTTCGTAGAGAGCGCAGGCGACGCGATCTACATCAGGAACCTGCTCCCACAATTGCTTGTGCAGCTGGCGCAGCCTGAAATTGAGGTCATCGCCAACTTGACGGATCAGGCTGGCAGCTTCATTGTTTCTCTCGGGCTCAGTAGGGGCGAGATGGCTGGCGGGGAATGTCATTTCGAGAGAAAAACCTATCTTTTTCTTCTCAGCTCTAATACAATTTTTAAGCGCCTAATTCGTCGAGGCGGGGGTAGTGGTCGGCGATTTGGTCGCCGGTAAATTCGGCCACCCAGCCTGCGGGGTTGTCGAAGAAGCGCAGGGCGCAGAAATGGGGTTCTGGACCCATGTCAAACCAGTGCTTCGTGCCAGCGGGTACGGAAATCCAGTCGCCCGCTTCACAGAGCAGCTGCAGCACCACATCGTCAATGTGCAGGCAGAAAAGGCCACGGCCCTCCACGAAAAAGCGCACCTCGTCTTCGCTGTGGGTGTGCTCGGCCAGAAACTTTTGGCGCAGGGCCTGGCGGTCGGGATGGTTTGGTGTGAGGCGAATCGCATCCACCGTGGGGTAAGAACCGCCGGTCTGCACTCGAGCGATTTCGGTGGCGTAGACGGCCAGAATCGCAGCCGGATCGGCATCCGGGGCCAAACCGCCCTGGACTTGCCAGCGTTCAAAGCCAATGCCCATTGGCGCCAGGGTGGCGGCGATTGTGGCCGGATCACTACTGCTGAGGTTTGGTGAGGCTGAGGCGGCTGGGCCGGTGCCAAATACCTGTAGAAGAGTCATCGGGCCAGATCGCGGTCTTTTACCAGTTTAGAAAGGCAGCAGCAGCAGGCCCGTTGTGTTGTCGGCAGAATTTTCGGGAGCACTGGCGCCGGTGGCAGGCCTCACCCTGGTAGGGGTTGGCCCAGGTGATCCTCAACTGCTCACCGTGGCGGCGGTGCGGGCAATTAGGGCTGCGGCGGTGGTCGCCTACCCGGTGGCCCGGCTCGAGGCTGAGGGAATGGCGGCCCAGATCGCCGCCCCCTGGATGGGCCCCGAGCAACGGCGCCTACCGCTGCTGTTTCCGATGGTGAGCGAGGCGGAGCCGCGCCGCCAGGCCTGGCATGCCGCCGCCGCTGCCCTGGCCGCAGAAGTGGCTGCTGGCCAGGCCGTGGTGTTGCTGTGCGAAGGGGACGCCTCCCTTTATGCCAGCGCCTCCTACGCCCTGTTGGCCCTGGCGGAGCGCCATCCCAGCTGTCCGGTGGCGGTGATCCCCGGCATCACGGCGGTAGCTGCCGCCGCCGCCGCTGCCTCCTCCCAGGGGTTGCCCTGGCCGCTGGCCCTGCAGCAGGACGCCCTGCTGATTCGCCCCACCCCCGACGATCCCGCCCAGCTCGAGGCGCTGCTGGCTGAGGCGGCGGCATCGGCCACGGTGCTGGCCCTGCTCAAGCTCGGCCACCGCTGGGCCTGGGTGCGGCCCCTGCTGGCGCAGCGCAACCTTCTGGCAGGGGCCTTGTTTGCCCAGCGGGTGGGCTGGCCCGACCAGCTACTGGCGCCCGCGGCCGAGGTGCCCGCCGATGAACAGCCCTACTTTTCTCTACTGCTTATTCGTCAGAGCTGGCCAGAGGTGCTGCCCTGAACAGCGGCCTCCGCTCGCTGCAGCAGCTCCAGGGCTGCGCCGGGGGTGGGCGCCCGCATCAGGGCATGGCGCAGTTGGGGGGCGCCGGTGAAGCCCTGGCAGGTCCAGCCCATGTGCTTGCGGGCAATCAGCAGGCCTTGGTCGCCCTTGGCCGCCACCAGGGCCTGCAGCTGCTCCGCCGCCAGGGCGAGGCGCTCGAGGGCGCCGGGGGTGGCTGGGATGGGCCTGCCGCTGAGCTCCGCATCGATCTGGCCCACTAGCCAGGGGGAGCCCATGCTGCCCCGGCCCACCATCACCCCGTCGGCGCCTGTCTGGGCCAGGCAGCGCCTGGCAGCGGCCGGACTATCCACATCACCATTGGCGATCACCGGGATCGTCAGCGCCGCCTTCACCGCAGCGATGGCGGCCCAGTCGGCCTGACCCTTGAAGCCCTGTTCGCGGCTGCGGCCGTGCAGGGTGAGCAGCTGGGCACCGGCATTTTCGAGCCGCTGGCACCAGCTCACCGCATCGCTGCCATCGCACCAGCCCAGCCGCGTTTTCACCGTCACCGGGAGAGCTACGGCCGCGGCCACGCTTGCCACCAGGCGGGCCGCCAGCTCGGGATCGCGGATCAGGCCGCTGCCGCCGCCCTTTTTGGCGATCTTCTTCACCGGGCAGCCCATATTGATGTCGATCAGAAAGGCACCTGCGGCCTCAGCCCGCTTGGCCGCCTCGACCATGGCGGCGGGCCGGTAATCAAACAGCTGCACACCGATCGGGCCGGCCTCGCTGCCCAGCTCCTCCACCTTCTGCAGCCCGAAGCCCAGCTCCAGGCTGGTGGCGTTCACCATCTCGGTGAACAGCAGGGCATCGGGGGCCCAGCGCCGCACCAGAGCCCGGAAGATGCGATCGCTCACCCCCGCCAGCGGCGACTGCAGCACCCGGCAGCGCAGGGCGCGGGGTGTGCCGTTGCCAGAGAGCTGCAGGGGGAAAGCGGTGATCATGGTGATCCGATTGTGATGCTTCAGGCCGATGGCTTCCGCTCAGGCCGCCCCCGCTGCCGTGCCCTACCCCTTAAACCGAGAGTTGCTGGAGGCGGTGCTCGCCGACCGCACCAGCGATCGCTTCGTGTGTGAGCTGATCTGGCCGCGCCTGGGATACGAGCTGAATGGCTCCGGCACCTGGAGCGCCGGCCCGGCCACCAGCGCTGCCTGGCGGGAGTCCTTCCCGATCGAACCCCAGTTCATCGCTGAGCGGCCCGCCTCGGTGGCCCTCACCCGCTCGATCGCCAAGGTGCACAAGCAACTGCTCAAGCAGCAGTTGGGTTTTGCGGGCTACACGATCGGCGAGCTCTACCCGCGCCGCACCCGCCGCGCTACCGCCGTGAACTGGTTGCTGGCCTATCTGGCCGAGCGAGATAAAGCCCTGCCGGAGAGCGGGCCACTGCCGCTGCTGTTGGTGGCGCCGGCCGATCCGGTGCTGGGGCATCCAGGTGACCTGCCCATTAGCTAATTGCTGGGGTTTAGGTCTCTCTGTAGGGTCAATACAGGACAGACGTAGGAATACCTCCCTTGGCCTTACCGGTCGTTGCAATTATCGGACGCCCCAACGTGGGCAAATCCACCCTGGTGAACCGGCTCTGCCGCAGCCGCGAAGCGATCGTGCACGACACGCCCGGCGTGACTCGGGATCGCACCTATCAAGAGGGTTACTGGGCTGATCGCACCTTCCGGGTGGTCGACACCGGCGGCTTGGTGTTTGACGACGACAGCGAGTTTCTGCCGGAGATTCGCGAGCAGGCAAACCTGGCCCTGGCCGAGGCGGCCGTGGCCCTGGTTGTTGTTGATGGTCAGCAGGGATGCACCGCCGCCGACCAGTCGATTGCCGAGTGGCTGCGGGGCCAGGGGGTTCCCACCATGCTCGCAGTGAATAAGTGCGAGTCGCCCGATGCGGGCCTGGCCATGGCGGCCGAGTTTTGGGGCCTGGGCCTGGGCGAGCCCTTCCCGATTTCGGCGATTCACGGTGCCGGCACCGGCGACCTGCTCGACAAGGTGGTGAGCTATCTGCCCCCTACCGAAGAAGACGAGGGCGAAGAGCCGATTCAGCTGGCGATCATCGGCAGGCCCAACGTGGGTAAATCCAGCCTGCTCAATGCGGTGTGCGGTGAAAACCGGGCGATCGTCAGCCCGATTCGTGGCACCACCCGCGACACGATCGACACCACGATCGAGCGGGAGGGCAAAACCTGGAAGCTGCTCGATACGGCCGGCATCCGTCGCCGCCGTTCGGTGAGCTACGGCCCCGAATACTTCGGCATCAGTCGCAGCTTCAAGGCGATCGAGCGCTCCGATGTGTGCGTACTAGTAATTGACGCCCTCGATGGCGTCACCGAGCAAGACCAGCGCCTGGCTGGCCGCATCGAAGAGGACGGCCGAGCCTGCGTGGTGGTGGTGAATAAGTGGGATGCCATTGAAAAAGACAGCCACACCATGCCGGCGATGGAGAAGGAGCTCCGCGCAAAGCTCTATTTCCTCGACTGGGCGCCGATGCTGTTCACCTCTGCCCTCAGCGGCCAGCGGGTGCAGGCGATCTTCCCCCTGGCCCTGCTGGCGGTGGAGCAGCACCGCCGCCGTGTCACCACTTCGGTGGTGAACGAGGTGCTCACCGAGGCGCTCAGCTGGCGCACACCGCCCACCAGCCGTGGTGGCCGCCAGGGCCGCCTTTACTACGGCACCCAGGTGGCGGTGCGGCCCCCCAGCTTCACGTTGTTTGTCAATGAGCCGAGGCTGTTCGGTGAAACCTATCGCCGCTATGTGGAGCGTCAGATCCGCGAGGGCCTGGGCTTTGAGGGCACGCCGATCAAGTTGTTCTGGCGGGGCAAGCAGCAGCGCGATGCCGAGAAGGAGCTGGCCCGCAGCCAGACTCGTGGGCGCTAGGGCCTGCGCTTAGGTGGATTTTTTACGCCAGATCCCCATCGGCCAATTTGCCGCCCCGGATCCGGCGGAGGCGGCCACAGGCGGCAGCTGGTTGCGCCGGCTTGATCCGCGCCTGAAGCTGGCCTGGAGCCTGATTTTTCTAGTAACGCCGATCCTGGCAGGACCGCTCTGGCGTCTCAGTCTGGTGGGCTTATTGCTGCTGATCACCGCCGCTAGCGGGCTCAGCTGGCGGCTATGGCGCCGCAGCCTGCCGCTGCTACTGGCCCTTGCCCTATTGGTGGGTGCCCTGGCGGCCCTGCTGCCGGCGGGCACGGCGGCATCCGCAGCCCTGCAGCGGCCGCCGGCGGAGTTGCGGCTCCAGCCCGCCCCCCCCGGCAGCCCGCCGCCAGAGCGCTCGGGCACCCCCTGGGTGCTGCTGCGCGCTGGCCCCCTGGTGGTGACCCGCCGTTCAGCTGAGCTGGGCCTCAACGGCGCCACGCTGCTATTCACCCTGGTGCACAGCGCCAACCTGCTGCTGCTCAGCACCTCCCCCGAACAGTTGGTGTGGGCGATCAGCTGGCTGCTGGCGCCCTTGGCCCGGCTGGGTCTGCCGGTGGAGCGGCTTGGCTTCACCCTGCTGCTTTCCCTGCGCTTCCTGCCCCTGGTGCAGGAGGAGCTGCAAAACCTGTTGCGATCTATTGCAACCCGGGCGGTGAATTTCAAGCGGCTGGGCTGGAAGGGGGGCTTGGCCTTGGTGCTGGCCCTGGGAGAGCGGCTGCTGGCCAACGTGTTGCTGCGCGCCGAGCAGGGAGCTGAGGCGCTGCTGGCCCGCGGCGGGGTCTGGCTGCCGCCCAACCAGCTGCTGCGACCAGCGGTTGCGGGGCGGGGCCTGGGCCTGGGCCTGCTCAACGCCACGGCGGCGGGGTTGTTGCTGCTGATGCTCCTGCTGCGTTGGAAAGTCGGTGACCTTTAATGGCCAAGTTCGATTGCATCGGTGAGCAGCGCATTGACGAGCAGCGCATTTGTGAGTCCGGAGCGCTACCTAAACCATCCCACCTTCGGGATGCTCTATCGGGTGGCGGCGGTGTCCGAAGGCCGGGATCTGTTCGCCACCCTCTACGCCCAGCGCATTTTTTTCGTCGTCACCCTGCAGCCCCGTGGCGCCACCTTTGAGGTGGTGCCGCTGATGGATGCTCGCCACTTTGCTGAGCAAAATCTGGCGCGCTCCCGCCGCGACGGTCCCGAGGCCCACGCCCATTGGCGTCAGTTGTTTGACCAGACCTTCATCTGAATCCTTGGCCGGGCGACTGGCCGCCCTCCAGGCCGAGCTGCCGCCAGGCTGTCGCCTGCTGGCGGTGAGCAAGGGTCAGCCCGCTGATCGGATCCGTGAAGCGGTGGCCGCCGGCCAGCGCAGCTTTGGTGAAAGTCGCCTGCAGGAGGCGGTGCTCAAGCAGGCCGAGCTGGCCGATCTGGCGCCCCTCGACTGGCATTTCATCGGCCGGCTGCAGGCCAATAAGGCCCGGGGTGTGGTGCGCCACTTCGGCACGATCCACTCCCTCGACAGCCTTGATCTGGCTAGACGCCTTGCCCGCATCGCCGCCGAGGAGCAGCGCCAGCCAGCGGTCTTTTTTCAGGTGAAATTTCGCCCCGATCCCGCCAAGACCGGCTTTGAGCCCGCTGAGCTCTGCCAACACTGGCCTGAGTTGGGTGGCCTGGCGCCCCTGCGGCCCCTGGGCCTGATGACCCTGGCCCCCCTGGGCCTGGACGAGGCCGAGCGTCGGGCCCTGTTTGGCGAGTGCGACGCCCTGGCGACGCAGCTGGGCCTGCCGGAGCGTTCGATGGGCATGAGTGGCGATTGGCCCGAGGCTGCCGCAGCTGGCAGCACCTGGTTGCGCATTGGTAGCGGCCTGTTTGGGCCGCGCCAAATTCAATAGTTTCCCCACAAGGTGCCAATCTCCGCTTGAAAGCCTTGCCGCGATTGGTGTGGGACGCTATTCAGGTGGAAAGAAACTTGCGAGGTTTGGTTCGTGTCGTTGTTTTCCCGCCTGCGTGCCGTTGTCTCAGGAGACGACTATCTCGATGGCGACTACGACGATGAGCTCGATTACGACGGCGGCGAGCAGCCTGAGCCGAGCTACACCAGTCGCTCCAGCGCCCTAGCCCTGAGCTCCGATTTCGGTGCTGACGATCCTTTTGCCGGCACCAACGTGATCGGCATGCCCGGCCTTTCCACGGCCTCTGCCGAGGTGACCCTGATGGAGCCGCGCAGCTTCGATGAAATGCCCCGCGCCATCCAGGCCTTGCGCGACCGCAAGACCGTGATCCTCAACCTCACGATGATGGAGCCGGATCAGGCCCAGCGCGCCGTGGATTTTGTGGCAGGCGGCACCTTTGCTATCGACGGCCACCAGGAGCGGGTGGGTGAAAGCATTTTTCTGTTTGCGCCTAGCTGCGTCACGGTGACCACCGCCGCCAGCGACGAAGCCTCTTCGCCCACGATCGTGAACCGTGAGATCAGCGAGCCCCAGCAGGACGCGGCCCCCAGCCCGGCCTGGGGCCGGCATGACGCCGTCATTTAGGCCGGCTGTGACGCCAACCTTCGGCGTAGTGGGCCTGGGCCGTATGGCCCAGGCTTTGCTGTTTCCCCTGCTGGAAGCAGGCCTGGTGCAGCGCGAGGGTGTGCGAGCCGTTGTTGCCAGCGAAGCCTCCGCCACCGGCCTGGCCCAAACCCACGGTTTGACTGTGGCTACTGATGCAGCTGCAGCCTGGTCTGCGCCGGTGGTTTTGCTGGCGGTTAAGCCCCAGCAGCTCGAGGCCGTAGCACCGGCGGCGGCGGCTGGTTCGGGCGGGCTGCTGATCTCCGTGCTCGCCGGTGTCACCCTGGCGCGGCTGCAGCGTTTGTTTCCTGGCTGGCAGTGCGTGCGCGCCGTACCGAATACCCCGGCCCTGGTGCGGGCGGGGCTCACGGGCCTGGCCTTTGGCGTCGACGTGCCCCCAGACAAACGCCGCTGGGTGCAGCAGCTCTTCGCCCAGGTGGGAGAGGTGCACGAGCTGCCTGAAGCCCAGCTCGATGCCTTTCTGGCCCTCACTTCATCTGGGCCCGCCTTTGTGGCGGTGGTGTCGGAGGCGATGGCCGATGGTGCCGTGGCGGCCGGCCTGCCGCGGGCCCTGGCCCACCGCCTGGCCCACCGCACCCTGGCGGGCACCGCCGCTCTGCTACACGAGCAGGATCTGCATCCCGGTCAGCTCAAGGACATGGTGAGCAGTCCCGGCGGAACCACCATCGCTGGCCTGCGGCGCCTTGAGGCTGGTGGTGTGCGTTCGGCTCTGCTGGAGGCGGTGCTGGCGGCCGCCGAACGGAGCCGACAGCTGGCCTGAGCCCCATGCGGGACTAAGTTCCACCGCTTGTTCTCGGCCGTTGCACCAGTCCCAGCAGTTCGTGTAGGAGCTCCCTGGAGGGCACCGGCAGGCGACCATCGCCGCTCTCCTTCATCAGCTTGGCGAAGGCCTGTTCCAACTCTGGGTCGCCTTGGGGGCCGGCGGTCTTGAGTAGGTGGTGGAGCAGGGTCCTGAGTCGCTGCCGGTCCTCCAGCTTGAAGGGATTGCGCAGCAAATCCTCGAGGGTCTGCTGCAGGGCAGTCCAGGTTGGAAGCTCTGCCGCGGTGGGATCGATGTTGGTCTTAGCTGGTCCGTCAGCCGGTGCGCTGGCTTGCTGAGCTGCGGCGAGCAGGCCAGCGGTGGGCTGGGAGGTGGAGCCCTGGCTTAGCTGGACGAGGGCCCCGTGAAGTGCTTCGACGCCGGGCGCTAGGGCGAGCAGCTGTTGGATCACCACCGCCAGCTCCGTGCCGGGGGATCCGGGGCCTGGGGGCTGAATGGTCGGCCCCAGAGATGATGAGACCGCATTGGGCGATGCGGTGGTTGGAGCAGTGACGGCGTTGACAGCTGCTGATCGCCCTGCGAGATCTGCTACATCTGTGCTCGGTTGGGCTGGCGCTCCTGGCTGGGTTGGGGCAGCCGTCGGTTCCGTGGAAGCTCCCGCCAGGCGGCCGGGCGCTTCATGGTCCCCCTTTCGTGTAGGCTGGGCGTTGGCGTCGCTGTCGGTGGTGCAGTTGGTGGCGGCTGCGGATGTAGTGGCGGTCTTCAGCAGAAGTAGTCCCCCGCCTGTCAGCAGAAGAAGCAGGGCTATCAGGCCAGAGGACTGGCTGGTGCTCAGGTCGGCGTTGACACTGGCCAGGGTCATTTGTTGGCTGTTGTGCTCTTCTTCCTGGACTCGCTTCAGGGCCTCCGCCACTGTCCACTGGGCTTGTAGGCGGCCTTGGGCCAGGCGTTGCATGGCCTGAAAGGCGGGCAGGCTGATTCGCTCCTGGGGGGTTAGGGGCCAACCCGTGTTCAGCAAGGGTGCCTGGGTTTTGAGCAGAGCGTGATGGCCCCGGTCCCATTGCTGGAGGGCCTGCTGCAGTTGGGCATACGACAAGGGCTGATGGGCGACGCCGGCGGGTTTTTCCGTCGTGTCGGCTCGCAGCAGGTCGCGGAGGGACTGATCGCGGGCACGCTGCCCCTGGACCATCTGGGAAATCAGACCCCTTCGGACTTTCTCATTGGCCAGAGGGTTGCCCAGGAGGCGCTCTGCAAGGGCAAGGTGGTTCTGCTGAGCCTGGAGTTGGTCGAGGGCTTCTGATCTCGCTCGCTCGCGGGCAAGCTGGGCTTGGCTGTTGAGGGCCCTGTGGCCAGTCCACAGGCTGGTGGCCTGGGTCAAGAGGCTCGCAAGCAGCAGAACCAATGCCAGGGAGCGCGGGGTCACCCTGGCTTGTGAAACGTTGGCTGAGGAGAGGGTCGACAGGGAGGAAGCCAGGGGCGGATTGGGTTGTTTGGGGCAGGGTATTGGTCAGGATTCCGGCTTTGCATGGCCCAGGCGCGGTTCGGTGCCCGCGCGAAGGCGTTGGATGTTGCTGCGATGCCGCATTACCACCACAAGAGTAGTGAGCACGGCAAGGGCTAGATAAGCAAGCCGCATGCCATGGGCCCCCACCATCAGAAGTGGCAGGCTGATTGCCGCCACCACGCTGGCGAGAGACACCAGCCGGGTGGAACTCAACACGGTGAGGAAGATGCCAAAACAGGCCATGCCCACCGCCGGTACCAGGCCTAGCAATACCCCCAGCCCGGTGGCCACGGCCTTGCCCCCCTTCCAGTTGAGCCAGATGGGCCAAATGTGGCCGGCCAGGGCCGCTAAGCCCGCCGCGACCACACCTGTGTCAGTCACACTCGTGCCGGTGCCCAATAGCGGTGCTCCAGGGGGCTGCAGCAGCGCCTTGGCCAGCAGCACGGCGGCGGCTCCTTTGAGCACATCCACCAGGAACACCGCTAGGGCCGGCCCCTTGCCGACCACCCGCAGCACGTTGGTGGCACCGGTGGAGCCGGAACCTTCGAGGCGGATGTCGAGGCCAGCCAGCCAGCGCCCTGCCAGGTAACCGCTGGGGATTGAGCCGAGCAGGTAGCCGGCGATCAGCATGGCAAGGGTGAGCAGGATCACGGCTGTTGGCAGGGTCACGGCTGCAGGCAGGGTCACGGTGGTTGGGCTTAATAGGTTTCGTCGGCCATAAGTTCGCCGGGGCCGGCCGCGAAAACCAGCCAGAGCGGAAACTGCAGGATCGGGATCTCGATCACCGGCTCGCCCGCATCCACCACGATGAAGGGCAGCTCGCCCCGCTCTTCGAGGCGGTCGGCCCGCTCCACCAGGGCATCGGCCCGCTCAAACAGCACGATGCCGCTGCTGGGTCCGAAATCCTCGCGGGAAAGGCCCAGGCAGTCCTGCAGGCCGCGGCGCCATTCCCCCAGGCGCTCCGGTTGGCTGGCCAGCACCAGGGTTTGGAAGCGTTCGCCATAGAGCTCGCCGAGGATGGCGATGGCGGCGGCGGCCACCAGGGCATTGCGGCTGCGGCTACCGCAGCTGGGCTGGGCACCCCGGCCGCCCTGGCCCAGGAACCAGTCGTCGAGCAGGGCGGCTCCGCTGGCATCCAGGGTGCGGCGCAGCTGCCAGGGATCGGCGTAGAAGTCGGGCTGGCCGCCAAAGCCGGCCAGACGCTCGCGAATCAGGACTTCGTCAGGGCCGAACAGCCCTGCGGCCGCTACAGCCGCTAAGGGTTGGCTGGCTTCTGCTGTGCTGCTGATCTGGTCGAGGGGGGAGGGCTGCACCAGCACCTGCTGGGGCACCAGCTCCACCTGCTCGGCGGCCACGGCGAGGTCCTGCAGGGCTCCCACCAGGTAGTCCTGGAAGCCCTTGAGCCGCCTGGCCACCCCATCAGCCTGGCCAGCAAAGCTCGCTTCGATCTCCTTTTGGATCTGGCCGCGGCGAGCTTCCAGCTGGCGGATCTCCTCAAGCAGGGCTGTGCGCTGCTGCTGCAGCTCCGTAAGGGCCAGCTCCTGCCAGGGGGCTGGTGAAGGGATCTCAGGGGTGTCAGGGGTAGGGGAAGCCTGGCTGGGGTCGTCAGACATCGCTTGGGGAATCGGGAGGTGCTGCGGGGGGGAGCTGGCTCAGGTGCTGCTCCAGTTGCTGGCGCAGGCTGGTTGCATCAAAGAGCACTGGCAGGAAGTGGATGCTGGCCTGTTCACGGAAATAAAACAGCACTGGCAGCCCCGGCCAAAAGATTGTCCAGCTCAGCCACTCCTGGTATGGGAAGCGGCGCAGCAGGGTCTGCTGACGCCATACCAGCAGGGCATCGCCGCCAAACTCCAGCCGCAGCAGGCGGGTTTGCAGCAGCAGAAACAAACCGAACACCGCTACGACCAGGCTGAGCCAGATGGCCCCAGCCCACAGTGGTGATAGGGCCAGGGCTGCCAGTCCCAGGCCAATCACGCCAAGGGATACGCCGTAGGCGGGGTCGAGCACCACGCCGCTAGTTCCGGGAGCAGGGGAGGTCATCAGGTGAACAGCAGCGAGGTGAGCAGGGCGTCCATCAGGGCGACTGTGACCAGAATCATGACCACGGCACCGGTGGTGCTGGTGCCCACCTCCTTGGGCCCCCCCCGGGTGGTGAGTCCCCAGCCGCAGGCGATCACGGCGATCTGCAGCCCGAATACCAGAGCTTTGAGCAGCATCGAGGGCAGGTCGTCGGGCTCCATCCAGGTGCGCACCGAGTTCCAGAACACCGCCGGGGGGATGTTGTAGAGCAGCGTGCTGCTCACCTGGCCCGACCAGATCCCCACCCAGAAGAAGAGCAGGCATTGCACCGGCGCCATGATCACCATGGCTATTACCCGGGGCACCACCAAGTACTCCACGGGATCGGTGCGCAGCATCGTGATCGCGTCGATCTGCTCGGTCACCTTCATGGTGCCGATCTGGGCCGCATAGGCCGTGGCCACCTTGCCGGTGAGCAGGGTGGCGGTGAGCAGGGGCGCGATCTCCCGTGACAGCCCCAGGGCCAATAGACCGCCCACCGTGGCGCTGGCGCCCTGTTTGGAGAGTTCCGCTGCCACCTGGATGTTGAACACGGTGCCCGCAGCCAAGGCCGTGATCAGCACGATCAGGAAGCTGCCGGGGCCGGCTTCCATCAGCTCTTGCATCAGATCGTTGAAGCCGATGCGCCCCTTGGCGATGGCGCTCACCGCCTGCCCGCCAACCAGAAGGCTGGCTCCCAGGCGCCGCAGCCAGCGCGGTGTTGTCAGCCAGGCGGGGCGCTTCATGGCTGGCGGTGCAGGCCTTTCTCCGGCCAGCGTCGCATCACCAGCAGGCCAGCGGCGATCAGCACGGCCGGAATCAGGCCCATGCATAGGCGGATGGTCGTGAGGGCAGTAGTCGGCTGGGCCAGTTCCAGGGAGGCCTGGTAGCCGCTGAGGCTCAGCCCATTACCAAGGGCAAACACGGCCACACCGATGCCCAGTTTCTGAGTCACCACCATCCAGGCGGTGTACAGCCCGGCTGGTTTGTCGGGGTCGGCATCGATCGCGTCGGGCAACAGGGCCCAGGGGATCAGGTAGGCGGTGGAGGCTCCCAGGCCCGTAACCATGATCGTGAGCACCAGTAGGCCCAGGGAGATGCCATTGCTGAAGCTGCCCAGGGGAGCAGTGCTGCCATCGAGGGGCACCAGCAGGCTTGCCCCCAGGCAGCCGGCAATCCATAGCCCGGTGCCCCAGCGCAGGGCGCAGACACGGCCGTGGCGCCCTGCCACCCGGCTCCATAGCTGCAGCCCCGCCAGGGCACTGAGCTGGAAGGGAATCAGGATCCAAGTGCTCCAGCTCTCCGGCAGTTGCATAACCACGGCCAGGAAAATCAGCGACACCGGCTGCATCAGCTGCAGGGCACACCAGAGCAGCAGGTAAAGCCCCAGCACTTTGAGAAAGCGAGGGTTGGCTGAGATGCGCTGTAGTTGGCGCCGGATCGGTTCCGGGTGGCCCGTAGGGCGCTGGCAGTTGCGGGCGAAGGGGGCTAGTCCCCAGCAGCACAGCAGGGTGAACACCGTGAGGGTTAGTCCGGACACCCAGCCCATACGTAGGTAGCCCTCCGCGCCCTGGCCCACCAGCAGGGCCCCCAGCACCAAGCCGGCCAATCCAGCCAGGATCGATCCGGTGAAGCGGCTGGCATTCAGCTGGGTGCGCAGCTGGGTGGAGCTGGTGAGCTCGGCGGCTAGGGCCGAGTAGGGCAGGTTGACGCAGGTGTACAGCGCCATAGCCACCAGCTGGATCACCACCAAAATTGCGAACGTCTGCCAGTCCCCCCCCCGGAGGCACCCACCACATCGCTACCAGCGCCAGGCCTAGGGGAATGGCGCTGCCAGCCATCCAGGGCAGCCGCGGGCCCCAGGGGTGCTTGGTGTGGTCGCTGAGCCAGCCCACTAGGGGGTCGTTGATGCCATCCCACACCTTCAGCACCATCAGCACCAGGCCCGCCATCCAGGCCGGCAGCCCGGCCACACCGGTGTAAAAAACAAATAGGTAGAAGCCCAGCTGGGTGGCAGCCATGCCGGTGCCGATGTCGCCGAGCCCATAGCTCCACAGCAGGCGACGCCGGGCTGCCTGCCCCAAGCTCTGTTCTTCAGCTGTAATCATCGGGGCCGCTTAGGACTTGGGGTGGGCAGGCCATAATGTCTGAGCTGGATTACTTCGGTAACAGCAACAGGCATGTGACTCGTACGCATGTACTGCCGCGGGCGTAGTTTAGTGGTAAAACCTCAGCCTTCCAAGCTGATGATGCGGGTTCGATTCCCGCCGCCCGCTCTTTAAAGCTTTCGGCCTTCCAGCAGGGGGGCAGCCACCAGCAGCATCAGGCTGCGGCTTTGCAGGGGTGCGCCGGTGGGCAGCCAGGCCTCAGGCTCGGAAGGCAGGTCTTCGCCGGGGGGTAGGGCCGTGTCAATCACCCGCAGCCAGCCCTGGCGGCAGCTGGGCAGCTCAAAGTGCATCGCTTTGCTGTAGGCGTTCATGCCGCACCAAACCAAGGGCCCCTGGTGACTGTCATTGAGGCTCCAGGCCAGGGTGTGGGACCAGCTCGCCCAGTCCGGGCTGGCTAATTCGACACCGTGCCATTGGCGCCAGAGGTGGCCCCGATCGCCGCTGCGCCTTATGGGTTTGTCATCAAGGGGTAGCTCGGGGTTGAACAGCCCGGCCAGATGGGCCCGTAAATGCAGCAGGCGTTGCAGAAACAGGCGCAGGGCCAGGTCGCCCGTATCGGGTTGCCAGTGCATCCAGCCGAGGGGGTTGTCCTGGCACCAGGTGTTGTTGTTGCCGCCCTGGCTGCGGCGCACCTCATCACCCATCAACAGCATCGGCACTCCCGGTGCGAGCAGCAGGCTTGTGAGCAGATTGCGCAGCTGGCGCTCGCGCAGGGCCGTGATGGCTGGATCGGAGCTGGGACCCTCTACACCGTGGTTCCAGGTGTTGTTGTGATTATCGCCGTCTCGGTTGTCCTCACCGTTGGCCAGGTTGTGCTTGCCGTTGAAGCTCACCAGATCGGCCATGGTGAAGCCGTCGTGGGCGGTCAAGAAGGTGATGCATTGACCCGGATGCACCGGTGTGTTGGCGAAAAGGTCTGGGCTGCCGCTCAGGCGCTGGGCCATGGTCCAGCAGGTTTTTTCATCACCCTTCCAAAAGCGACGCAGGTCGTCTCGGAAGCGGCCATTCCAGGTGGCCACCCGGCGGGCTGGGAAGTCGGCGAGGCGATAGAGGCCACCGCAATCCCAGGGTTCGCTGATCAGTTTCAGGTCGCCGAGATCTGGATCGGCTTCCATCTCCTCAAATAGGGGCGGCGCGTCTAGGGGGGCCAGGTTGTCGCCGCGGCTGAGGGCGATGCCCAGGTCGAAGCGGAAGCCATCAATTCCCAGCTCCGTGGCCCAGCAGCGCAGCGATTCCAGGATCAGCCGCCGCACCAGCGGCCGATTGGCCGCAATGGTGTTGCCGCAGCCGCTCACATCTTGGTAATCGCCTTTGGCGCTCTGCTGGTAGTAGAGGCGGTCGCTGAAGCCGCGCCAGCTGAGGGTGGGCCCATCCTGATTGCCCTCAGTGGTGTGGTTGTAGACCACATCCAGCAGTACTTCGATGCCGGCCCGGTGGCAGGCGGTCACCAGTTGACGCACCTGGTCGCGGCCGCTGAGCGGGTCATCGCCCACCAGATAGTCGGGATGGGGCGCCATCCAGCTCAAGGGGCTGTAGCCCCAATAGTTGTGGCGTCCGGCCGGGGCGTCGTTGGGATCGAAGGCCATCACCGGCAGCAGCTCGATGGTGGTGATGCCCAGATCCTTCAGGTAGGGAATGGTGGGAATCAGCCCAAGCAAGCTGCCGTGCAGCTGCGCTGGCACAGGACAACCCGGTCCCTGGGTGAAGCCACCCACGTGCAGTTCATATATGACGCTCTTCTGCCAGCTGTGGCGCGGCCGGGGGGCGTGGCTGAAATCAAAGCGGTCGCGCTCAGTTACCACTCCCTTGAGGCAGTGGCCAGTGTTGGGTGCCGCCCCAACGGCGCCGCCACGCTCATAGCTCTGCCAGCCGGCGATCGCTCGGGCGCAAGGGTCGAGCAGCACCTTGGACGGATTAAAGCCATGGCCGCCCGGCTGCAGCGGCCCAAATGCCCGGTAGCCGTAACAGCTGCCCAGGCCCAGACCCTCCACCTCCACATGCCAGTGATCAGCAGAGCGGTGCCGCTGGTCCAGTTCCACCACCCGCGCTGGCTCGCTCGCCTCACCGTCGGCGAACAGCAGCAGCTCGATCCGGGTGGCCAGAGGGGCCACCACCGAAAAGTTGACACCCCGGCTGGTGAGGCTTGCCCCCAGCGGCCAGGGATGGCCGATGTGAATCCCTTGGTGGTGATTCGGGGGTGGAGCTAGCTCAGGACTGTTGAATTGGACCGTCAAGGGGCCGAGCTTGCTGCGGTGACGCTAAGCGCGAATATTGGCCGGGGCAGCAGGCAGTCGCCTGAGGTGCCCGTCTCCGGACGGATCGCGCTCCACTCCTTGCCCTGTTTTTGCCCGCTCCCGCTGCATAAACAAGTTGACCCAGTTGACCCAACCCCCCGAATCCGGCCGGCCGCCCCAGCAGGTGCGCCCTGGTCTGTGGCTGTTCTCCCCCAGCCGCGATAGCCAGGGGGGAAGCAGCTGGCTGCTGGAGGCCGCTGCTTATGGAGGTGGCGGAGATCTGCTGGTGGATTGTCCGGGATTCACTGAGGCAAATTTGGCCATGTTGCGCCAGCGCACTGAGCTGGTGGGGCCAGGCAGGCTTGTGCTCACTAGCCGCGAGGGCCACGGCCGCTGCCGGCGCTGGCAGGAGGCCCTGGGTTGGTCTGTGCTGGTGCAGGAGCAGGAGGCCTACCTGCTGCCGGGTGTGCAGGGGTGCACCAGCTTTGGCGAGCAGCTGACCCTGGCGCCTGGGGTCCAACTGCTCTGGACCCCAGGGCCCACGCCGGGCTCCTGCGTGCTGCTGGTGCGTGCTGGAGCAGTCGATGGCCTGTTTTGTGGGCGATTGCTGTTGCCAACCGGACCAGCGGCTTTGGCGCCCTTGCGCACGGCGCGCACCTTCCATTGGCCCCGCCAGCTGGCCAGTTTGGAGCGGCTGCGCAGCTGGTTGCCGGCCGGCTCTCCCGACTGGATCGCCAGTGGTGGTGGGCTTGGTGCCCTGCGCGGCGACAAACTCGTCAATGGGGGTGCGGAGCTGCTGTCTGGGCTCGTCTTTTGAGCCATTTGGAGCCTCCTTGGACCCCCCATGTGGGGAAATTGTCACGAAAACCGTTGCGCCGGAGCACTTCTGTGTTGCAGCAGCGGCCAGAGCCCCATACCATTGGCGCGCTCATCTCAGGGCCGGTCGGGGTTTTCCGACTCGCCACCTTTCGTCGCAACACGACCGCCACCCCCGAGGCTTCCTATTCCCATGAACAAAGCTGATCTCGTCAACCTCGTTGCCGCCCGCACCGAGCTCACCAAGACCGACGTCTCCCAAGTCGTCGACGCCGCCATCGAAACCATCATCGACTCGGTCGTAGAAGGGAAGAAGGTGTCAATCCTGGGCTTCGGCTCCTTTGAGCCCCGTGAGCGCTCTGCCCGCCAGGGTCTGAACCCCAAGACCGGCGAGAAGATCAAGATCCCCGCCAAGCGGGTGCCTGCCTTCACCGCCGGCAAGATGTTCAAAGACCGCGTCCAGGGCTGATCTGGTTGCAAGTAATTCCTGCCACGGCGGCCCCTAGGGGCCGCTTTTTTTGTGCCCAGGGCAAAGTGGGCCCCTCACTGATGCTTCCCCCTGCTGGCTGCTGCGCCGCTGCCATCCCACCTGCAGGCCCTGGTTGAGGCCGGTCTGGCCCAGCGCCAGCTGGGGTATCGCGGCCGTTTCGCCCCATCCCCCACCGGCGCTCTGCACCGCGGCAACCTGCGCACGGCCCTGCTGAGTTGGTTGCACGCCCGGCTGCGGGGGGGCGCCTGGTTGCTGCGCCTCGACGACCTCGACACGCCCCGCAATCGGGCCGGTGCTGAGACTTCCATCCTGACCGATCTGGCCTGGCTGGGCCTCAATTGGGACGGCCCGGTGCTGCGTCAGAGCGAGCGGCGTGGGTTCTACGCCACGGCCTTGTCAGCCCTGTGGCGCCATGGCTTGCTCTATCACTGCCGCTGCAGTCGCCGCCTGCTCGCCGATATCTCTGCGCCCCACGGTGCTGGTGCTGTGTATCCGGGCACCTGCCGGGCAGCCAGTGGCGGCTGGGGGCCGGTGCAGGGGCGACTGCCCAGCTGGCGCTTGCGGCTGGAGCCCGGGAGCCTGCATTGGCTGGAGAGCTATGGCGCTCCTGGGGAGCTCGATGGGCCAGCTGCTGTTGGTGATGTGGTGTTGCGCCGGGCTGATGGTTACCTCGCGTACCACCTGGCCACAGCGGTGGATGAGCTGGTTTTGGGAATTAGCGATGTGGTGCGCGGTGACGATCTCTGGGGAGCCACGGGGGCCCAGGTGGCAGTGATGGCGGCCCTGGGCGCGCCCCCGCCCCGCTACGGCCATGTGCCGCTCTGGTGCGATGGCAGCGGGCGGAGGCTCAGCAAGCGAGAGGGCGCCGAGGGGCTAGCGGGCTACCACCAGCTCGGCATGGACGCAGCGGCAGTGGTGGGCCAGCTAGCTGCCAGTGCGGCTTTGGTGCCAGCTGGCAGCCGCCTTTCAGCCGCTGAATTACTGCAGCAACTCAGCTCAGAGCGGCTGGACCAAGTGCTCCGGGGCGCCCAGGCTTAAGGAAGGTTTCGGGATCAAGTGGGGAAAAGCAGATCACACTGGTGGATAGCTCTAAGTCCTCGAATGGGGACATTTCGATGACCTATTCCGATGGGCCCCTGCAGCGGGCAAGCCACGCAAATTCCTGCCGCTGTCAGCAATGCGGAGGCAGCGGCATGCTGCGGCTGGACGATCAGCGCTACCGCACCTGCCTTGATTGCTTAGGGCAGGGCAAGGTGCTTCAGGCAATTGGTGCTACCACCGTCGCCGCCATTCTCAAAGGACAGGCTGGGCTTCAGGTCAGCCTGTCTGCTTCTTCTTCCGCCAAATGAAGAAGGCTGCGGTAGCCACTACCACGGCTAGGGGCGCCGCAGTTAACAGCAGCAAAATCACGGCAGTCCAGTCCGTGTACATCGCTCAGAGGCCAAACCGGATCCATCATCCCAGTAAGCCGTTCTGGTTGACGATCCCCATGGCACGGATATTTCCCATGGCTCTGATATTTCGATCAGCCCTTGCAGTGGGGGTCATCAGCACTGGTTTGCTCGTGGGGCAGCCAGGCCGGGCTGGGGTGGAGTTTGACAACTGCCAGCCCACCGCCGATGGCGGCATCAGCTGCGACACCCGTCCCACCGGCAATACCCAGATGGATGACGAGGCGGCCCGCTATGGACTCTTTAACGACGCCAGCCCCGGCTGGAGCGAGTTTGATCCCGATCAGGGCTTTGAGGACGACCTTGGTGGCAACGACACCTGATCGCCCCGGCTGCCATGCCCTGGATGCATCGCTGATCGAACGCCTGCATGCTGTGCAGCAGCGGCATGACTACCTGCCGCGAGCTGAGCTGCATCAGCTGGCGGTTGCCATGCAGCGACCCCTTAGCGATGTGATGGGGGTGGCCAGTTTTTATCACCTGTTTCGGCTTGTTCCTCCGCCATTGCACCGTTGTGTGGTGTGTCGTGGTACCTCCTGCTTTGTGCGGGGGGCGGAGCGGCTGGAGGTGGGCCTGCGGCAAAGCTTGGTGGCCCAGCACGGGGTGGAGCGAGGCACCGCTGGCCGAGGGCGCCGAAATTCCTGAGTCCCTACTCAACCGGCTGCAGGCCGAATCCGCTGCTTTGACCCCTGCCTCTCCTGCTCCACCCACGCGGCGGGCCAGACGCCGCTGCGTATTGAGCTGGTGGTCTCCACCGGCCGGCCAGATGGATCCATTGAGGCGCTTGGCGCGTTGCCTGCGAACGTGCGAGCGGCTGGTTATATCCCTTACGGGTTCCTGCTAATCAAGGTGGCCCTGATGATCGCCAACGGCGGCTATCGGGGCGTGCAGGCCGCCTTGAGCTTCGGGGTGCCCCTTAGTGACGGCCGGTGCCGGCGAGGACAAGCCGGAGGTATGTGCTCGTCTCCGACGCACCGGAGATTCCTTGGATCTCGGCACGGCTCACCCCCAGCCCACCGCTATTCGTGCTGCGGTGCAGGAGGTGCTCACCGACCCGTCCTATCGGGCCGCAGCCCAGGCGCTGGCGGCGCAAATGGTCGCTGCTGGAGGGGCTGCGGAAGCTGCTCGCAGGATTAACTAGGTCCTGGCTAAGCAACGCCTTGCTGCGGATCAGGTCATCGCCGCCAACAATTAGGAGCTCGCCTCCCCCCTCTTTTGGTTTGCCATGGAGCAGCACCTCCTGCAGCCTGCCTGCTCCTCCTCCAGGCCCATGCTTTTGAGCACGGCAACACTCTGTCGGTTGAGATCCAGGCAGCCCTGCCTCGTGCCCAGGCGCTCATGCAGGGCTGGCTGAGGCGCCATGCATGAGCTGAGCCCCATACCTGCGCTCTTTGGAGTGGAAGTGGCTCCTTAATTTGTTTTCTTCAATACGGAAAGATGGCCTGGTGGGCTCAGCTTCCTAAATTTTTTCCTGCTTTATTTGCGCTTTTAGTGTTGTCTGAGGGGTGTTGATTAACGTGCCAGCAGCTGGCCAGGTCTTATGGGGATGAACCGGCGCGATCTCCTGGCGGGCACGGCGTTCAGTGTGGCAACGGCAGCCTGGTCCATGATCGGGGCCCAGCGTGCCTGGGCCTCCGATCCGATCGATGCCCAGTTGCTGGCCAGCCTTCAGGTGTGCACCCCAAAGGATGCTTTGGATCGCCTGATGAGCGGCAATGGGCGCTTCGCCAAGGCTTGGGCAGCGGCCAGTGACATCGCCACACCGGTCGAGCGCATGCAGGTGCTCAACAGGATCTGGCAAAACGAATGTCAGATTGATCCTGCGGCGCTTGCCCAGGGGCAGAAGCCGTTTGCGGCCACATTGTCTTGTGCGGATTCCCGGGTAGATCCCAGCTGGTTGTTTGCCTGTGGTTCCGGTGAGCTCTTCGAAGTGCGATCTGCAGGAAACACAGCTTTTGATGAGGCCATTGCTTCCTTGGAATATGCCGTGTCCGTTCTCGGTACTCCATTGATACTGGTTATGGGTCACAGTGGCTGTGGCGCGGTTAAGGCGGCCATGGACACGGCACCGCTGACGCCCTTGCTCGAGCAGCTAGTGGCACCGATCAAGGCAAGTCTTCAAAGTGGTGATGATCTGAGCAAAGCTGTTCAGGCCAACGCTCGCCATTCAGCAACCGAGCTCACCAGACGCAGCGATGTGCTGAAATTCGCAGAAGCAGAAGGGAAGCTGGCTATACATAGTTCCTATTGTGATATTGGCACTGGAGTTGTGAGCTTGCTGCCTAGTTAATTCCAGGGGTCTGGTTAAATTCCATTAATAGCTATTGCAAAGATCAGCTCCCTCCTCGCCTGTCAAAAACATTATGATCTATTGGACTGCAATCACTTATTCCTGGTAGGCCCCCGAAAGCGGTGTAATTATTTGCTCGATTGAGAAGGAGGTTGGCTTTGGCATGGGTCTGGTGACTGGGCCCTGTTGCGATATTAAGCATCGCAGATATCGCCAATGCGGCTATTAATACAAAAGCAAAGGGGCTTGTAAAAATTGTAGATTTTGCCTGCTACAAGGCTAATGGTTCTTTATTCCATTATCGCGGCTAATGCTGATGCCTCGGCTCTCGATGGTTCAGGTCATCGGCCCAATCCTGTGGCTATCCATGCCACTCAAGACCTTGAGATGATCTTGATCATCCCTGAAGCGGCTAAGGAGTTGGTGGATCGCCGCCCCAGTATTGCCAGGGAGCTGGGCCTCAAGATATAAGCGCGGACACGTATGGTTGATGAATTGAGGCAGACTTTCACGCTGGAGTTTTGGTAGTCAAGCTGCGCCCCCGTGCCCCCGTGCCCCCGTGCCCCCGTGCGCCCGTGCGCCCGCGCCCACGCAGGCCCTGACCCTGCTGCGCCATGCATGAACTCAGTCTGATGGAGGCTGTGCGCGATCAGCCTGCGCATCGGCAGCCTGGCCGGGGTGGAACCGGAGGCGTTGCGCTTCGCGCACACGGTGGTGATGGCCGGCACGATCGCCTCTGGCGCCGAGCTGCGCATTGAGGTTGTGATCGCCAGCTTTTTTTGTGAGTCCTGTCAGCAGGGCTTCGATAGCGAACAGGGCGATTGCCTTTGTTTCCGCTGCGATAGCTTCAGCCGCCGGCTTCTGCAAGGCCGCGAGCTGGAGCTGTCCTCGCTGGAGCTCAGCTGAAGGCGGCGTTGGCATGGTCCGACATAGGTGCGCCCTTGGGAACCTGCGGATGCACCAAGCTGGGCATCAAATAACGAGCTGCTGCGTCGTCGAGTAGAATGGCAACAGCTTTAAGCGTGTCGACAAAATGCTTTAAGCGGGACGACAGCGTCTAGTAAGAATCCCAATTTGAAGTGCGATTAGTTTAGGAAAGGTTTTTTCCATCGGGATCTTCGTTTTGTGATTTCAATTCAGAGCTTGTAATGCCAGCCCCAACCGTTCTTGTAACCGGAGCCTCCAGCGGAATTGGTGCGGAGACAGCCCGCCTTTTGCTAGAGCGCGGCTGGCGTGTGTTTGCCGCTGCTCGGCGGCTGGAAGCAATGGAGCCCTTGGCAGCCTTGGGTGCCGAGGTGATGGCGTTGGATCTCAGCGATGAGCACTCACGCCGCGAGCTCGCTGAGCAGCTCACCGCCAAGGTGGGTGCGCTCGATGCGCTGGTCAATAACGCCGGCTTCGGTGAAGTGGGTCCGCTCGAGACATTGCCCCTGGATCGAGCCCGGGCGATTTTCGAAGTCAACGTCTTTGGGCTGATGGGGCTCACCCAGCAGTTGTTACCTGCCATGCGCGAGCGAGGTCGTGGTCGCATCGTCAATATCTCCTCTATTGCCGGTCGCTGGGTTTCACCCGGATCGGGGTGGTATGGGGCCAGCAAGTTTGCGCTGGAGGCCCTGAGTGATGCCTTGCGACTCGAGCTCAAGGCCTTTGGCGTCAACGTGGTGGTGGTTGAGCCGGGCGTGATAGCTACCGACTTTGCCAATGTGGCTGCCCCCTCGATCGAGGGGGCTTTGTCTTGCAGCACCTACGGCAACATGATGCGTGCCGTTCGCAAGAGCTGGGATGCGGTCTACCGGGGTGCCTCCCAGCCGCTAGAGGTGGCACTAACAATCGAGCGAGCCCTCACCGACCCCAGCCCATCAGCTCGTTACCTCTGCGGTCACCAGTCGGCCTCAGTGATCGCCAGCCGGATCCTGCCAACGCGACTGTGGGACAGCCTGATTCGCATTCAGATGACCTGATCACCGTCTGCACTCGTGGTGCTCTGAACCTTGCAGGCACGGAGCCCCATGACCCTCATTCCGGAAGGGTTCCGCGTGGTGCCTAGCCTGGAACTGGCCTC